>JAEZJP010000341.1 GCA_023415715.1 Bacillota bacterium | reverse complement strand
AGTAAGACCTATACCCTGGCTTCCCACAACTACATGCTGCTGGACGGCGGCGACGGCATCAACATGTTCCGCGACAACAAGGTTTTGGTGCAGCCCGTGATGCTGGACAATCAGGTTCTCATCACCTACATCCAGAACAACCTGAATGGCTCGGTAGGCGAGGATTACGCCGATCCCTACGGCCAGGACCGCATCCAGGTTCTGCCCCAAGATGCTGCCCAGGATAAGGCCGCCTGAGAAAATAGGTTAAAGGCGTAAACCCAAGGGAATGAACAAAAAAGAATAAAAGACCCCTCCTCCGGATGCTCCGGGGGAGGGGAAGGTTTTTGGGGGATTGTTGCTGCTCATCCAGGTCATCACATAGAGCAGCCCCTGTGTTTTATAGAAAATCAATCACCTGGCACAATACAAACGAACGCCGTTTTCGTTTTTTGCGGACAATTGCTTAACGAATACACATCTTAATATTCTATAAGCCGATGAAATGAAAGATATTGCTGCAACCCCATACATGAAAATTCCGTTCACAAAATGGTACAACGGCAGGGATAGCTGATAAGAAATATAAACAGCTAATGGTGTAATATAAAATAGCACCGCCGCATGCCTGCCCACCAAATCAAAAACAAAAATGTTTCCTTTTCCCGACTGCTTATTTAATATATGCGAGGTAATTGCAAACGCCGTAAAGTTGGAAAGAAAAACCGGAAAAAACCATATAGGCGCCATTCCCAAATAAACCAAGGTGCCGTATGAAGCAACAATATAGAACATATCTGCCGAAACATCAAAAACGGCGCCGAATGGGGATGCACTCTCAAGAAGCCTGGCCATTTTCCCATCCAGGAAGTCAGTAGCGAAAATAATGCAGGAAACGGCGATGGGAATCCATAATTCCCCATTGCTGCCCAGGATATAGATATTCAAAAAGCACGTCAAAACAAATCTGAGCAAGGTTAACAAGTTGGGCAGCCTTTTCATCACTTCTTTGACAGCTCCTTACCAAAGTCATAAGCTTTCTTTTCGTTGGCTTCCTTCTTCATATTTGCATCAAACTTTTGCACCTTATATGGTTCTGTACCGTGAAGTGCTTTTTCCATAGCCACAAATTCATCTCCGTTATCCGGTACAATTCCGGTGGAATACAGAACGATTTTTGTTGTTGAATAGTCCTTTATACCTGCCATATAGTCAACCAAAGCTTTCGACGAGTATGACCAATGAGCTCCCGAACCGAATACGGCAACGTCATAGTCCGAAACATCATAGGATACATTTTTCCCGGGATGGTTCAAGGTTACTTCATATCCGCCATCGTTTAGCCCCTTGGCAATTTGATGAGCCATCAAGCTGGATATACCTGTAAGAGAAGGCTGATATATAACCAGGGCTTTACCCATGGAATGCCCTTTGCTTTTCCATACTTCCTCATGCGCCCCTTTTTGCATGTTTGTGGATAAGATCACCAGGCAGAACACAACGCTTAACAAAATCAAACAGCCGACCACAATCCCGAATACCTTGAAAATGTTTGCAATCATTTTTTTCACTCCACAAATCTTTTACCTAGGCAAAGTTATTTGAAAACTTGATAATAGAAAGAAAAGCGGGTTCACTTAATATGCTTGGCCATCCGTTTTCCCATGAGATCAAAAATATGGCCTGTGAGCTTTTTGATAAACCCCAAATGCGTCCAGTAATAATAGCCGGAATCAAACCATCCCATTTCTTGATAATGGCGATAATCACGGTAAGTGTCATCTTGAAGCAGTCTGATGCCTGTACGGCTCAGCCGGAATGCAGCCAGATGATAAAAAGAAGGGGATGGAGGCGTTTTTAGCATAAGCCTCTTGTAAAACCGCATAGAGGCTTTTCTTATTTTCCGCGATATCTTTATTTGCTGGTGTTCAGTTCTGGGCTCCAACGTCATCAAACTGCATCCTCTCGTGACGCTGAACCCAAAATTCCGCCCCATTGTCTCCAAATACTTTTCAATGCGGGTACCCCCAAATATGCCGTAGTTCACAACGGCCGTGAAGGTCTTGCCAAAAAATCGCGGCCGGTGATGATAAAAAGCCATCCGGTCAAGCAGGTTCTTCATGAGCGCCGTTACCTGGAACGAGTAACTGGGCGAGGCAAAAATCACTCCGTCTGAATTCAACAGCTTCTGAAACAGTACATCCCGGTCATCTTTCAAGGGGCAATGTTCCTCTCCTTTGTTAAAACACAAACAGCAGCCCTTGCAATATTCCAGGTGATAATCCTTTAAATGGACATACTCGAAGTCAATTTCCCCATATGACTTCAGGTTCTTTTCAAATTCCTGTAGTGCCTGGTAAGACGCCCGCTTTTGCGGGCTCCCCATCACTGCCGTAACCTTTTTCATGGAAGATTCCTCCTTATTTACCGGTGGGTGTTGGTGTTTTGCATTTGGTTGTACTTTGTTTCCCGCAGATTATCCCCGAAAAATACGCAGCCTCCATGTTGGTTGACATTTTCATCATCTCATGGTATGCTATGCGAGAAAGTATACCGTTGGTTTACTTTCAGGATTAGTATGACGGTAGTATACTTTTTTGTCAAGAGGAGAAATTGAAAAAATGAATGAAGTTCAATCTAAGCGCGAAGCGAACAAGGCGCAAAAAAAAGAAACCTTTCTGGATGCTGCAGAAAAGCTGTTTATGGAAAAGGGCTTTGAGAACACTTCCATTGATGAGGTAGCCAAACATGCCGGGCTTACCAAACGTACGCTGTATCAATATTTTCAGAGCAAGGAAGACCTTTTTTGCGCCGTTGCGCTAAAAGGTGCACGCCTTCTATCCAAAGCTGCCTTCGCTGCCCTTGAACGCGGACAAAGCGCGCGGGAAAAGATTCACATGATCAATCTGGCCCATCTGTCCTTCTACAAGGAGTATCCGGGCTTGTTTCAAATACTCAATTACCTCCCGGCCAACCAGCAAAACATCGAGACCAGCCCCCATTATCAGGAGATGAAGCAGATTAACGCCGCCAGGATGGAATCTCTCGGCCCGCTGATGGCCGCTGCCGCATCGGATGGCAGTATCAATCCAAACCTGGACATCAAAAAAGCGATATTTTTCGGTATTTTTTCAGCGTTCAGCCTGCTGTATACCGCTGCCTTTTCGGGAAAGGGCTTCTGGCAGTCCCTGTCGATAGAGGAGGATGAGTTTTTGAAGTTTAGCTTTGACTTGTTTACGGATGCTTTGAAATAGAAGCTGTTTTACACATTTTGTTCCAATGCTAACATATAGAATCGCCCCCTGCTGTACGTCCCCTGTGCTGTTACGCAACGACGAAAGTGCCGGCATTGTAAAATCAAGAAAGATATTGCATGGGAACCCTTATGCAAAAAACATCTTGGTTCAATGTGCCTGGGCAGCAGTCAAAACCCGAAACAGTGAATTCAATCGCTGGTTCTGGACGCGTCAAGGCCGCTTGGTTCGCAAAAAGGCGATTATCGCTGTCGCTCGGAAGATTCTGGCTCGTATATACACTTTGCTTCAGTCTGGCGAACTGTATAAAGCCCCTGATTTTGCTGTAATCCCTGTGACCTCCTAAAAATAACTGTTTCCGTCTTTCTATATCACTTTTGACGGTTTGTTTGATTGCTTTTTCTTGGCTATTTGTTTCCACGCAAACCGTCCCCTGTTCCATATCATCGGACACCCGAACTTCGAGTTTTGAGATATCGTGGCGAAATGATGAGGGGATAACTAAAAGGGATAGTTGAAATAAGGGCGGACCATGCGCGATGCGCATGGTCCGTCTTGTAGGTTATGCGGTTTTGAGATCAAAGTCACCATATTATATGTAATAAAACAATCTAAATCTCATGAGCAACATATAGAACCATCGCTTGTGTTGGGCTATAATGACCATTGCAGGAGTTTACAACATATCCAGATTCGGGTTCTTCTGATCCAGATCAAGAATCGTTACGATTTGAGAACCAAAGGTTAAAGCATAATAATGAATGTAGACGTTGGCTGTCTTATGTTGGGCTATGATACAATTTTGGTTTATTATCTTATTGTATGAAGGAAAATGTATTAAAATGTATAATATATGATTTGTTGTAATGTTTTTAGATATGGTTTAAATTTTCATTAAAACTGATAACTAAATATTGTAGAAGAGGGATATATAAATGGGTAATATAAATGATACCTTGTATAATTGGGCATTAACCTCCTCATTGTTCAAAAAGGCGTGTTTTAGTGACAGCAATTCTTTATCTTTGTTAAAGCAAGCTTTTGGCGACAACGAAGAAAAGAGATATACAGCTTCACTTGCGCTATATGAGCAAATTTGGGACAGATATCCAGAGTTTGGGCCACGTCCTTTGTTGCGCTTATTATCTGAATTCGAATATGATCATGTATTCTATTTGCGTTACAGAGATCATTCAACTCATATCTTAAAAACATTTATATTAGGTCTGTACATATATGAAAGTAATGTTACAATCAAATCAGCTTTCGCTGAATACAAATTTTACGATGGTAATATATTGGATGAAGAAAAATTTTTAAAGACATGGACGGTTGTTTCACTATGGCATGATATTGGATATCTATTTGAAAACGAGGAAATAGATAAACATAATGATTATTGGGGTATGTTTTTAAAGAAGATAAATCCTCAATATATGTACCCATTATCAAGTATATATAATTCCTTAGAATGTTTTGAAGAAAAATCATTTATGCAAAACAATTCTATAACGTGTTATCCTATTGAAACCATTACCTCAATTGAAAATGATGATTATCTATTTAATCTGTTAATTTCTTGTGGAAAATATTCTGGTCTTGTTTGCCAAAATGGAAATAATTCTATAAAGTGTTACTACAATTATGCACGTGGGCATCGTAGTGTGGATGAGAGACCATGTTATGCGGATCACGGAATAGTAAGTGCATTACTGCTGCTTAAAATGTGGCTACATTTCAGAGACCATATAAATTGTATTGCACAGAATGATTTGAACTTTTTTCAGAAAGATGTAAAGCTATTTATTGAAACTGTACAAAGTAAAATAGATAGTACTAATACTTTCATTATCGAGGCTGCTAATGCCATAGCTTTACATAATATTAAAAAGGAAGTCTGGATAAAGGAAGAGTTGTTTGATTGTGGAGTTAACATTAATCGCTTTAGAATAATGCTTGATAACAAATTAATACCAGACTACTATGCGCAACCCTTCGCCTTCCTGTTGCGTCTTTCTGACGAATTACAGATGTGGGATAGAAATCGATTTGTGGTCCCGAGTAAAAATGATAATACTTTACATGGAAATGACATGGATATATTTGTATGTGATGATAAAATCAGAATTTGGTTCAAACGCGATGAAGAATTTACAGATCCTGCAAACATAAATGGCTTATTTGCAAACCTTAAAAAAAGACTCTCATATTGCATGGATATAGAATCTATATTAGAACCGGTACAATCATTAAGTATGTGCAAGATGGAGATGCCATTATCACAAGACAAGGTTGATGAAGCAAAAAAAAGATATTTTCAATATCTTGAATACGAATGTGGAGAGATACGGCTAGATGGATTACCGTCAGATGACCAGGTGGGATCTAAAACTTTACGGTTGGAAAAATTGTATATCCCATTAAAATTCCGAGAAAGATCCCAACGTGAAGGCGAAATGACATTAACAACAGATGGTTTACCATACTTGCCAAACGACAATTATACAAAACAAATCATTCCTGAAGGTAATGATACATTTTGCCGCATCCTTCTTGCTGGACCTGGGAGTGGAAAAACAACCCTTCTTAAACGTATAGCAATTGCATACAGCTTTTCCAATCGCTTCTCTGATGTGAATGATAATTTGCCTTGTCGTGTATTTTTCCCGATATGGATCAAGTGCAGAACTTTTAAACAAAACACAAACATATCGATTAGTGAAATCATAAGTTATATATCTCAAGATGCTGAATTCAAGCCAAATGAATATGAAATATCTAGAGCTTTCCAATATCTTTGTTACAGTAGTATTGATGATGGCACAGCACTCCTACTTATTGATGGACTAGATGAAATAACAAATACTGATGTACGTAACCGCTTTATAGAACAATTGCTGATTTTTATTAAAGGGAATCCTAAGGTAAATGTTTTACTTACTTCTAGAATCGTTGGATTTGACAGAATTAGTCATGGCCTTTTTTCAAATTTTAAGCAATTCGAAATAGCAGAGTTTGACCCAGATGACATTATTACACTCTGTATTGAATGGCATAAGGTTGTATTTGATGACAGAAAACAAACAGTAGATCAGGCAAGCGAACTTGCACTAACAATTATAAAAAATCCACAAATTTTTGCATTGGCGAGAAACCCCCTGTTGTTAACCGCTCTATTACTTGTTAATAGAAGGGTTGGTAGATTACCTACAAAGAGAATTGCACTGTACAAGGAGTCCATACGCGTTCTACTTGAAACTTGGAATCAAGCAGGGCATGCCCCGCTTGATCTGGATGTTACGATATGTCAATTAGCTTATGTTGCTTTTGATATGATGAAACGTGGTGTGCAAACTATTGGAAAAAGAGATTTATTACGCTTGTTTTCTGCAGCTCGTCAAGAGCAAGATTGGATTGTCGCATACGATAATGAACCATTAAATCTGTTTATTGAACGTGTTGAATTGCGCAGTAGCTTATTGATCAAAAGAGGATATTGCCAAAGTAGCGACAATCGTGAGTTCGAAGATGAATATGAATTCCGTCATTTAACTTTTCAAGAATATTTAGCTGCTGTTGCTATTGTAGAGGGATACTATGCAGATGTAAACAGATTTATTGAATTTACAGATGTTATGTCACTTTTTATTTTGGATGAAAACAAGCATGAAGTTATATTATTAGCCACTACATTATCAAAAAAGAAAGCCAACAGAGTTGTAGATGAGATAATTAGACAATTAGATAAATTGGATATGTTAATTGACGAAAAAATCATTATATCCCTCAAAATACTGTTGTTAAATATTGTATTAGATGAAGCTATGCTGACACAAGAAACACGCGCAAAAATCTATCAAAGCGTATTTTCAAATGGAGTAAGTAATGAACAAATTGAATCATTACAGAAAATGTTAAAATCTAAGTACTCAGATGAATTCGGCAATTTTTTTGAAAAAACGCAATCGATTCTGTATGCGGCAACTAAATTTATGGAATCAAATGATAATGCAATTGATATAGTCGTTGATGAAATTCAAAAGAATGTGAACAATATTGATATATTAGTCTATAATATTTCTATGCTGGAGCATATTTTATGGTTGCATTCCCCCTATGCATGGAGAAATTATTTATTGAATGGCTTATATGGTTCATGCTCGATTTGTGATCTTCTTATAACTCTGTATAATAACAATAATGATATTGTGGCAAAAAGTGCTATTAGGGCTCTAAATGAACTTCTTATATTATCAACTGAACAATCATATTCACCAGAATTGTCCAGTGAATTAGTTTATAGAAGTTTATTATTGATGCACAGATCACAAGATATTGACGGGGTTGAAATATTCTGCAGAGCATTTGTGAATAAAGGCACATGCGATCTGTATAAGCGTTATAGTGTAGACATGACAACTAAGGAATTTTTTTGCACAAAGTATTTGGAAAGTAGAGAACGAATTGAAAAGATTGGATTGTTTTGGGCATGTGTATATGCAAAGGCTTGGAATGAAGTCCAGATAAAACAAGAGCTAAACTTTTTGTTGCAGCAAAATCTTCTATCCATGAATAGATTAGACGAAGAAGAGGATAAATTACTCTTGCTTGGCTCTATACATAATAAGTCATATCCGAATAAAGAGTTAACAGAGAATATTGATGATCAATTATCTAACGGATATTTTTATTACGAGAAAGGTGACATGGAAAAGGCGTGTCAAGAGTTCGTTAAGGCATGGAGCGAGGATTATAATGACACAACGGCACGAAACAACCTAGCATATATGCTACGAAGGCATGAAGTACGTGAAGTTGTTTTTGGTGATAGATCATATACGGTTGAGGAATTGCTTGAACCAGGTCTTTTGGTATCCGAAAGCTTTTCTTTAGTAAACATGGCTCTATATTTGATTTTAAGTCAAAAACCGGCTGATTGGTCACGTGCTGATGCCTATTTTTCGAAGGTTTCTAAAAGTCAAGGCTATTTTATTCGAAATTGGTGGGAAAGCAATGTATTGTTTAATGATGTTGAAGGTGACATTGTAATGCTTCTCTTATGTAGACACAGATTAACTAGTCAGATTACAAAATGGGATGTTAACAATTGGTTCAACAATGCTATAGTTGCTTTTCCCGATATACCACTCTGGACTAAAAATGAAGTTGAAAAAAAGGAAGTAGAGGAAGGTGAATTGCTCAACATTATCTTCAATGCCCAAAAAGGATCATTTCCTGATGTATGACATTGTGCAGAGTATGTGATATTAACTCCTTATTCAAATGTACCAACACATAGAATCGTCATTTAACCAGTAATATGGGTGAACCGAACGCCCTGGTCTGGAACACCGGAGAAAATTCTCTGTACTTCTGTATTGTTACAAAAAATCCAAAGAACTGCCTCCTGTTTACTTGGTGCGTTATCTTTCATTAAACGCCATCCTGCCATAGCCAACCATCAAAAAGTGAAAAGGTGCGGCTTACAACCTTGTTACTGATGTTTCCTTCCACAGTGATCAAAGTGCTGTTTATGGCGTCCACAGAGTATATAAAACCAACGTGGCTGCAATGATCGTTTGGATGGTTGTTCCTCCTGAAGTAGATGAAGTCGCCGGCCTGAGGAATAAAAGCCTTATCTTTGGATGAATACACACGTATATATACGATTAAACTCCGCTCGATGTCATCCTGAGAAACGAAGTGACGAAGGATCTTGGCGAAGCATGAAAATCTATGATCCTTCACTTCGTTCAGGATGACAGTTTGCGAGGTTGGTCTAGCTTACAGAGTTCATGTACATGGAGCGTATAAATATTTGAGATTAGTCTTACATCAGGGGTTGCGGTCACCAGACCTATAAAAAGCACCACTTCACATACGGCAAAGCGGTGCTTTATGTTGTTAAAAAAGTCGACACCCGGCAGTTACAGTTTGACAGTCGGACCCGAATTGTATGAGACCTTATCCGTTTTCGAAGCGGCCCCCGCGATATGCGCGGCAGTTCATGAGATCATAACTACTTAAGACAAAGCGCCACCAGATCTTCAATCCTTGCGGTAGCCAGGGAAATGACCGTATCCGATGCGCCATAGTAGATCTTGCAGGTGCCATCCTCTTCGGCGATAAGCCCGGTTGGGAAGACCACGTTGGTACGGAAGCCATGTATCGTTTCATACGGTGTTTCCGGTGCGATCAGCGGCGCTTTGGATATGCCCAGCACTTTTGCGGGGTCATGTAGGTCCAGCAGCATCACGCCCGCGCAATAACGCTTTGCCCACTTGTCTTCCCAACCGTTTTTGCCCCGCGTGTGGTCGATATCCACGGTATGCACCAATGCCAGCCAGCCATCACGGGTTTTAATGGGGGGCGCGCCGGGGCCGATTTTATCATTGGCGAAGGGAAAATCCTCCACCGAGGCCAAAAGGGCGGAGTTACCCCAGTAGATAAGGTCCGGTGATTGGGAAATCCATATGTCGAAGCGGTCCTTGCCGCCCCTGGAGTATACCGGCAGGGGCCTTTCCAGGCGCACATACATTCCGCCGATCTTTTCGGGGAAGAGCACCATATTCCGGTTGTCGGGCACGGTCATGGACAGCACGGTAAAGTGTTCAAAATCTTCCGTGGCGGCAATGCCGCCCCGAAGGCCATGTTTTGTATCTACGGCAAAGGTCATGTAGACCTTGTCTTCGATTACCGTAAGCCGCGGATCATAGGCGCGAATGATTTCCTCGTCCTTCATGGAAAAGCATGGCTCAGGTTTTACTTCCCAGTCAATGCCGTTGCTGCTTGTTGCGATGCCGATATTGGTGCCCTCAAAGGCTGAGCCGTGCAGGTAATGATAGTCGTTGCGGAACACCATCACATACTGACCCCGGTGCTTGATCACACCCGCGTTGAATACCAAATCGGAAGGGTAAGGAACCTGGGCGGAAGTAAGGATCGGGTTTCGCGGATGCCGCATCAATGCCGCGCTGGACCGCAGGACAGGCTCTACCATTTGCATAAAGGGATCCTCCATCTGCTTTCTTTATTGGAAATAAGCGCCATGGTGTTTAAGCAAACGGCGCAAAGAGGCATCATCCACTTCGTCCGGCTGCCCGTTTTTCATGGATAGGGCAAGGGCGGCTGCCGCGCCTGCCGCCTCCCCGGTGGCAAGGCAAACCGGCATCACCCGCACGCTGCCCTGCACCTGCCTGTCACAGCTTAAGCACCGGCCGGCGACCAGCACATTTTTTGTATTTTGGGGTATAAGGCAGCGGTATGGGATGCCGTGGGATTCGCCGGGTCCATAACGGTATGTATGTTTCTCAGATTCCCGCACGTCGTTCAGGCCCTTGGGCTGGTGGACATCAAGGTAATACGCGTTGCGGCAGATCTCACCTTCAAAGCTCCGGCGGTTTATATAATCTTCCCTGGTCAGCGTATACAGCCCTACAATCCGCCGTGTCTCCCGTATACCCACCATGGAAGCAGTCTTAACAAGGTGGGCGCCGGCAAATGCGGCGGGAACATATTCCGCCAGGGCATCCCTAAACGCCTTGGCGATTTTGCGGCCTTCCTGCTGGGCATGAGTCAGGCTCTTCACATCGTTATTGTCCACATGAAACAGATGCCCCGCATTGAAACCCACCGTGCGCGGCCCAACCAGCGCGTGGCAAAGATGCGCATCGGATAAAATGGGGTATTTGCCATCCCTTAGAATCTTATAAATGGGGCTGTCCGGATTGGAAGGATGAAGTTCCGGACCATTAAGATAAGCGTATTCATTCACATTGGTGAGGGTAAAGCACAAGGTGGCGGGCTGCATGGCGCCGGTTTCGTCCCCTTTTTGGTAAGGAGCGCCGGCGGCTGCGGCAATGTCCGCATCTCCCGTGCAATCCACAAACATATCGGCCGTATACAGGGCAAGGCCGCTTTTACCGGCGGCGACAACGCCGGTAATCCGGCCACTTTCAAGAAGAACATCCACGATCAACGTGTGAAGCAGCACCGTTACGCCAAATTCCTCCATCATGCTGTCATACACGCGTTTTAAGTGCTCCGCATCGATGGGCACCCAGTCCAGCCAATTTTCCCTTTTCATCACATGCGGCAGGGCTATTTTGCTTTCCTCGAACACCCGCTTGGCAAGGCCCCGGTATATCATTTTCTCCTTATCGGAAAAAGGGCACCAGGTTGGCACAAGGCCCGCGGTACCCATGCCGCCCAGGCAGCCGGCGGCCTCCAGGAGTAAAACAGACTTGCCTTCCCTGGCGGCGGCTGCCGCCGCAGCGCAGCCGGCCGGGCCGCCCCCGGCCACCAAAACATCCGCATGGGCAGATGGAGAAAGATCTTTGCTGTACATCATCTTGCTATTCCTGCCGTATGTTTTTTACGCTTTTGCGGAATACCGGCTCGCCATAAATGGAAATGTTCTTGGGCGGATCGGGCTGGTAATGGATAATGCTGTCTACGGCCGTACAGGCCAGGGCGGCTTTTTTTGTATGATAGGTAGTCAATTGATGGATGATCACAGCCGGGATCTCCAGATCGTCAAACCCCACCACGGAAATATCATCCGGCACCGAAAGACCCTTTTGTTCCAATACGGAAATCAGCTCGCCAGCGATATGGTCGTTGCCGCAAAATACGGCGGTGGGCATTTCGTCAAGCTTGCCAAGGGCGCTTTCAATGTGGCGCCTGTCCTCTTCTCCATGGTTGGAACGGGTATAGTGGTACCCGTTTTCCCGAACCACAAGCCCTGCCTCCGTCATCGCCCGGGAATAGCCGATCCAGCGGTCATACAGGCTGGAAGTAAACAGCTTTTGTCCGAAATATTCAATGGCCTTATGGCCGTTTTCAATGAGATGGCGTGTCAGAATATAACCGCCGGAAGCATTGGCGCTGGTAACGGAATTGATGGGAAGAGAAGGATAATATTGGTCCGCCAGCAGTATGCGAAGCCCCAGTTTGGCCAGCATCGTTATGTAATTGTAACTCAGGTTTCCGATGGCGATGATGCCCATAAAATCGATGGATTTCAGAATGGAGGGAGGAAGGCACACCGCCTCCTCTTCAGGGTCGACGCTGGCGATTACCAGATTGTAGCCAAGGGATTTGGCGTAAGACTCCATATGAAAACATACCTGGGCGTAAAAGGAATTGGCGGTCCTCACGCTCAGGCGGCCAGGTACCAGCGCAAGTATGTTCAGCACCGAGGGGACGGCGGGAATTTTGCCGTAATTCAATTCATTTGCTACCTTCAATACATTTTCGCGCATCTTGTCACTGATGCCGGGTTTATTGCGCAATGCCAGGGACACGGCATTTTTGGATATATTCAGCCTGCCGGCGATATCCTCCATCGTAACCTTTTTCGTCATGGTCTTCACCCTTTGCGCCTCTCAATTTTATGTCTGAAGATATCATATACGCAGGGCGGCAGTTTGTCAAGCAAATTCCTTTACAAAAGCTCAGAAAATAAAGTCAATTTTCTGGCCCGTGTTCGGAAATCTGTACTATCTGCTTATATTATATGGTGGTTTGCATGAGTTATGGGTACAAATTCGCACGTGGATTGAAATTGTAAAGATAAAAAACTTGAAAATTTGTGATTTTATACTTTACAAGATCATGACGATGTGTTATCATGCGCTCAGATGAAAGCTGTAGCGCCGGATGGACATAAGGATGTGATTGTGATGCCGGGAGAATCTGTGCCGGGTTTTACAAAGAAAATCCGTACTACGTGGGATGGGTACGTCGTCTCAGGCATCTCGTATCTTATGGCCGGCGGCTTTTCCCTGCTGTGCGTTATTCCGTTTCTGTATGTAGTGGTATATTCCCTCATCCCTTATTCCAGATACTTGAGCAATCCTTATTCTTTAATACCCGCCGGGGCTTCCTTGTCCGCTTACGGCCAGATTCTGGCCTCGCCGTATATCAGCACTGGCTACCAGATGACCTTGATTGTATCGGCGGCCGGTACAGCGCTGAGCATGCTTGTCATGGTATGCACCGCCTATCCGCTGACGAAAAAAGATTTGAAGGGCAGAAGCATTCTGCTGACGCTGTGGATTATCACCATGTTTTTTAACGGAGGCATGATCCCCAACTATATTCTGGTCAGAAATCTGAAGCTGGTAAACACACCCTGGGCATTGATACTGCCGCCGCTGCTGGGCGCGTACAACCTGATCCTGATGAAGAACTATATGAGCAGCCTCCCTGAATCGCTTGAGGAAGCCGCCCGCATCGACGGCGCCAACGATATCCGCATTCTGTTCCAGGTGGTCTTGCCCCTGTGCCTTCCCATATTGGCTACACTCAGCCTGTTTACCATTGTCTATTACTGGAATACCTATTTTAACGCGATCCTGTATATGACCAAGCGTGTCAACTGGCCGTTGCAGCTGGTGCTCAGGGAGCTGGTGGTGGAAGGCTCCACCACGGAGCTGGGGCAGGTGATTGACGACGGGCAGCGGCTTGCGCAGCCCTTTACATTGAAAATGGCTGCCATTTTGGTAACCACACTGCCCATTATGTGCGTATACCCCTTTTTGCAAAGATTCTTTATGTCAGGCCTTACCTTGGGCGGCGTAAAGGAATGAAAGCGCGGCCGCCTCTTGTTTGTTTCCCTTGTATATGAAGCGCTGGACAGCGCTTTAGAAAAAGAGGAGGAAAACCCATGAAAAAAGTGCTTGCTGTCCTGGTTGCCCTGGCTCTGTGTGCCGCTGTTCCGGGGACGGTGCTGGCGGAAGATAAACCCGTCATCACCATGATCAACCGGCTGAACGCCGATTATCTGGTGGAAGGCAACCCGGTTCTTCAAAAGCTGCAGGAGATAAACGGCATCGTGCTGGAGCTGGAAGCCCCGCCGATCAACAATTATCCCGACCGCCTGAATGTGGTCATGGCCTCCGGTGAACTGCCGGATATCATCTACACTCAGAGCGACAGCGGCAAGCTGCCCCTGATTCAAGGCTGGGTAGACGACGGCCTGGTGCTTGCGCTGGACAAATATCTGGATCAGATGCCTAACGTGAAAGCCGTCATGAGTGACAGCGAGCTTACTGTAGCCCGCATTTATGATGAAGCGGGCACTACGTATGGCATCCCCCGCGTACAAACCAAGCCCAAGGACGGCATTATCATCCGCAAGGACTGGCTGGATAAGCTTGGGCTTCAGGTGCCCAAAACGCCGGAAGAGTTTGCCAAGGTGATGTATGCTTTTGCCCATAATGACCCGGACGGAAACGGAAAGAACGACACGTACGGCTTTTCCGTCAACGCCAAGGTGTTCTTCAGCCGCAACCTGGTGTACGGCTTTGGCATTGTGCCCGCGACCATCAAGAGCGATGACGGGGAATTTCACATCATGGAGGATCAGCCCGGTTTCATGACCTATATGGACTGGCTGCGCAGCATGTATGAGGATGGCAGCCTGGATCCCGAATGGTATTTGAACAAGGACTATGAAGATCAGGACAAGTACAACGCCGGCAAAATCGGCGTAGATTACAAGGATACCGCCTCCTTCCATATCATTCGTGCCGGCGGCGTGCAGGAAGCCAATCCCGCCATGATCAACGCCGCTATTCCTCCCCTGCGCCAGGATGGTGCCAAAAAGGCTGTGGACTATTTTGAACCTCAGCTCTGGGGGCTGTGGATGGTGAACGCCGAACTGGAAGGCACCGATCATCTGAATGACGTGCTGAAGTTCCTGGATTGGGGATTTACCGACGAAGCCAACGAACTGCTTATGCTGGGCATCCAGGGCGTGACCTACGATACCTTTGACCCGGTGACCCGCTTTGCCAACAAGACCGAAGAGCAGGCGGCCAACGCGAAAAAATACTGCGCTTCCTACGCTACTTTCAACTATCAGCTTGCCAACAAAGGCTTGCTGGCCATGACGGCCAATACCCCGGAAGATGCAAACGCCATTATCACTACCAATGGCTATTTGGACGGCGAAACGGACTACATCACCTACACCCGGGAAGACCTGCTGCCCGGCGTGCCCGCCATTCAGGCCGGCCTGGCGGAACTCAAAACCCAGCGGGATGAAATGATCACCAAATACGTCTGCGGCAACATCACCAGGGATGAATTCGTGAATTTCCTGAATAACACATGGATTCCCGCCAACCAGCCTATTGTGGATATCATCAAGGCCAATATTCAATAAGCCTTAAAAAAGGCAAAAACAAAGCGCATTGTCCGGTGTGCCAAATTTCCGGCACACCGGAGCTTAAACACACGGCTCACAGCGCCTGGAAGGGGGAGACGAATTTTGCTTACGGCCAAGGGGTTAAGCGCCGCTGCCACGGGGTGGTTTGGCCGGTTTCTTCGCTATGTGATGAAGAAAAAGTACCTGTATCTCCTTTGCCTGCCTGGGCTGATCTATTTGGTTATCTTCCGCTATGTGCCCATTTACGGCATCGTTATTGCCTTTAAGGATTTTTCCTTCAAAAAAGGCATACTGGGCAGCCCGTGGAACAACTTCGCCCATTTCACGCAGTTGTTTGGCAGCAGCAAGTTTTATGAGGTCTTTTTCAACTCCATTTCCCTGAGCCTTTTGCGGCTGCTGATCAACTTCCCGATTCCCATTTTGCTGGCATTGCTGTTGAATGAAACAAAATCCCCGTTCTTCAAACGTACGACCCAGACCATGATGTATCTGCCCCATTTTATCTCCTGGGTTGTGGTTTCGGGCATTATGATCAATTTCCTGTCCATGAACGACGGCATGATCAATCAGCTGATCTTTGCCGTGACCGGCGCCAAAATCAACTTTCTGGGTTCGGAAGAGTGGTTCAGGTTCTTGATCATCGTAACGAACATCTGGAAAGAGGCGGGCTGGAGCACCATTATCTTTTTGGCTGCGCTGGCCGCCATCAATCCGGAATATTATGAAGCCGCCAAGGTGGACGGGGCTAACCGGTTTCAGATGATCTGGCACATCACCCTGACGGGCATACGGGATACCATTGTCATCATGCTGATATTGCAGATAGGTTCCATGATGAGCAACGGCTTTGAACAGATTTTCCTGTTTCAAAACAATCTCAATATGTCCGTATCCGAAGTGTTTGAGACGTATACGTACCGTATGGGCATCATGCAGGGGAGGTTTTCTTTCTCCACAGCCGTGGGCCTTTTTCAGGGCGCTGTAGGGGCCATATTGGTGTTTGGCTCCAACAGGATTGCCAGAGCCATGGGGCAAGCATCCTTTTATTGAATGAAAAATATGGGGCAGTTCTCTGTGTTGCTGGATGGGTACAGCGAACCCAAGAACTGCCCCCTGTTTTTATGGGTGCGTTATCTTTCGTTAAAACGCCAGCCTGCCATAGCCAACGATCTCGCCATCAGAAAGCGAAAAGGTGCGGCTTACAACCTTGTTGCTGACGTTTCCTTCCACAGTGGTCAAAGTGCTGTTTGAGGTGTCCACAGAATATACAAAACCAACGTGGCTGCAATGATCGTTTGGATGGCTGTCCCACCTGAAGTAGATGAAGTCGCCGGCCTGAGGAATAAAGGCCTTTTCTTCATCCGTGAGCCCCTCGACGGTATTGGATGAAACCGCCGTGCTGTACTCACGCATTTTCGCTTTGTTTTCTGAGGTCGCGAACCAGAAGCGGTTTCCGTTCACAATGTGCCACTCGATAGCCTTGGGCGTGGATGCCGTATCAGGTACGCTGGATTGGCTCATTCCCGCCTGAAGGGCCAGCCAGTTGACGAACACTTGGCACCACTCCGTGCCCGATGCAATGCCGTAATATTTGTAGGCAGCGGGTTCGGCAAGACCGATTTCGTTCTTGGCGATCGTCTTCATACGCTCGGGAAATGAAGAGGATGCCGCGCCCTTATCACTAAGATACTGCATGGAGACGTAAGCTGTTTTTCCCTTCCAGTTCGTTGCATACCACCCGGTGGTGGAAGAAGCGGAAACAATGCCGATTCGAAAGTTCTGCCATCTGCCAAGTATGCTTGTGCCGGAAGTAGAAGGCGCGTTGCGGATGTTTACATCGGGCGTTACAGTCACAAGACCATAGCGCCAGCCTTCTTCCGGAGGCGTAACGCTGTCACCGGTCAGGTACTCTGTCATTACAAAACCGCTGTTTCCGCTGTAAGTGGTGCTTGACCATTGATCGTTGTGTGATTGCACGGTAAGAGGTGTATTGTTGGGTATTTGTATAGGGCTTGGCGCGTTGGTAGCGGGGTGCAGCCGAAGATTAAGTCCCCCGCCTGTGACGCTGCAGGACCGGGAATCTACGCTTTCGAGTATGGTTACATACTCCTTCATAACAAAACCGCTGTATCCTGAATAAGTTGTGCAGTACCAGCTTAAGTCGCCGCTGTAGTCAGAGACCACGATCTGTGTGTTGTCGGGGATCTGTATCAATAAAGCTGCTGATGTGCTGGCCGATGCACGAAGGTTCAGGCCGCCGCCAGTAACTTGCCCGTTATAGGTTGACATTTTGGGTTCTCCTTTTTGATGTTTATGGCATTCAGTCTGCTGCTCAGCCTTTCTTCTTGCCGCTTTCAATATATGGGAAGGATCATGAGAAGGGGAGTAATCAATGGGAAATTTGCTTTTCATATAAATGTAGCTACACCTAAAAAAGCACCACTTTACATACTGCGAAGTGGTGCTGCTAAAAAAGACTTATCCATGCGGCAAGTCTCTTTTATATTTGAAATTTTCCATTCTGAACTTGCTTCGTGGGTATCTATTCAAATATGATTGACGATCTTCCCGAACCCCTTGAACGGATCGTCGATGACAAGGCGGCCTTCCCTGGTGTCCCCAAGGCCGCTGTACAGGTCGGCCCGGCCATCCTCGCGCATTACGATGCCGGTGGTAAAAGCGCAGTCGCAAAGGGACGAGCGTTTGGCGGGGCCCTGCGGGTAGCTTTTGCGCGTGGCCAGTATTTTTTCATCCACGATCCTGTTTTGCTTGGGATCAAAAACGAAGGATACGTTTGTGTATACGGAAAGCTCTTTTCCATTTTCATCCTGGCCGGCATAGCTCTTGTGGCCGATGATGCCGATCATGCCGCTGTCCAGGGCGTAGCATTGGTTGCAGCCGCCCCATTCGCCCCTGGCAAACATGTTGCTGATCACGGGTGCGTCATCGATAGCCCCGGCGGTGAGCTGAAGGATGTCTTGAATAACTGTGAAGCCGATGACGGATTCTGAGCCGTGCGAAGCTGCCACCTTTTCGTTCCTGTGGCGGGAGAAGACGCCGATGCCGTCCTTTGTGTTTACAAGGCGGATGTCCTTCATGCCCTGGGGACCGGTGGTGAAGTAATACATATCCGATAAATCGGTGCCCTTGTAGAAATAGCCGAAATATGTATCCACCGCGCCGGCACGCATTTGCACGTGCGTGCCGCCCAGCACAAGCTCACCGTTTATCAAGCTGATAAAGGGATCCTCCAACTGATAGACCGTGCTTAAGGGAACTACGGTGTACTCGTCCTGCCCCGTGAGCTCAAACAGCCGCACCCAGGACCTGGCCCACTCCTGCCTGCGCTCCACGCGGCCGTATATAAACCTGCGCCCCTGCCATTCAAAAGGGATGGAACAATTGTAGACATCAAAACCCTCCACTCCGTAAAAGGTCAAGATGGCGGATTCAGCGGGCTTTTGGGTCTTGTCGAATATTTCTTTCCTTTCCTGAAACGTCACTGGCCGGCCCGTCCTTTCATTACAAATAGCTGATTTTAGAGTAACAAAACGAATTTTAGGAACTCTATGTGATATACATATTGTACCGGATGTTTCCTTGGTTGTCAAAGGGTTTATGGGAAATATCTTTGATGTTTTTGCATACACTTTCATTATATGGTAAAAGAGAGGCAAAAATGCATAAAAATTTTGCATGAAGTGGTTGACAACGGAAAACCCTTTCGCTATAATCTGATTAACGAAAGCACAATATCAGGAATTTTAGTAACCTGATTTGTAACCTTCATGATGAACCGGGCCTTCTCTATAGGTATCATTAATCAAGCATTGAACGTATGTCATCCTTGGGCTCCGGAACTCCGCCTCCGACAGTGTCGGATGTAGGCGGGGTGGAGGAGGCTGGCGAAACGAGCAGTGCGAACGGCAGTGAGCAATGCGACGATTGAGCCGGATGGAAGCAGCCCGAAGGAACTTGCCTTAAGGGATATAGTATGCAGCAAAAGATCCTTCGGGCGGAACCCTCAGGATGACAGATCGCGGAGGGGGAAAAAGCAGGAGTGGCGAACGGATGCCGGTACAGGCATGCGATTGATGCCATCTTTCACTTACTGTTTATAGATAGCGTTTCACAACTTCCGTAATTAACAATCTGCCGGCGGGGGAGGGGAATGTATGAAGACTCAGGCGATCATGCGCAAAAGGCAGGGCATCCTCCTGGATATTGCGCGCAACCGCTTTTCATACCTGGCGGCGCTGCCCGCCTTATTGTATGTGATCATATTCAGCTATTTTTCATATCCCTATGTGATGATCGCGTTTCAAAAGTTCAACTACCGCAACAACAACCTATGGGCGATTTTGACCCGGGCGGACTGGGTGGGATTCAAGAACCTGCAGTTCTTTTTCGCGTCGCAAAACGCCGCGCTTGTCACGTTCAATACGATCTTTTTGAACCTGCTGTTTATAGCAACCGGCACCGCCGTATCGGTGCTGCTGGCGCTTTTGCTCAACGAGCTTCGCAGCGTGCGGTTTACGAGGATTACCCAGTCCATCATGCTGTTTCCCAACTACATTTCCTGGATCGTGGTCAGCTATATCCTGCTCAGCTTGTTTTCCAACCAGTACGGCATCGTCAACCGCCTGATGCAAAGCATGGGCATACCGGCCAAGAATTGGTATACGGACGCGGATGTGTGGCCGGCGATTTTGACGGTAGTCCGGCTGTGGAAGGGCGCCGGCATGAGTGCCGTGATCTACCTTGCGGCCATTGCCGGCATCGACAGCACCATGCATGAGGCGGCGGCCATCGACGGGGCCGGGCGCTTTCAGATCATGACGAAGATCACGCTGCCGCTGATCGCGCCCACCATTATCATCATGACGCTTCTGTCCATCGGCAAGATCATGTTTGGCGATTTCGGCATGATCTACGCGCTGATCGGCGACAACGGTACGCTGTACCGCACCACCGACATCATAGACACCTATGTGTTCAGGGCTTTGCGCCAGATAGGCGACCAGGCCCAGGCCATGGCCATCAGCCTGTTCCAATCGGCCATCGGATTCGTAATGGTCTTTGGCTCGAATTTCCTGGTGCGCAGGATCTATCCCGACGGGGCGCTGTATTAAGG
>JAEZJP010000338.1 GCA_023415715.1 Bacillota bacterium | reverse complement strand
AGCATGCACCGGCTGCGGTGAATGTGTAGCGAAATGTCCGAAAAAATGCATTACATTGCATGTGCGTGAACATGTGCGGGATGAGTTCGCAAAAGTGGGCACGACTCCATATGCTGCGGCTGTTCCTACTGAAACAAAAGTAAACTGAGCGCTTCATACATTTTTTACAAATGCCAAAACCCCAATGGCGGCAAGAAATTTTCGCCATTGGGGTTTTGCGATTTACTGGTTTTCATTACCTTTTTGGGTGGAAGCCTGTACGAAGCATAGGTGAATATGCTATAATAGCTGGAACGCCGGGCAACAATGGGAGGGAGCAGTTTGCATTTGCAACAGCCTGATGCGCCGATTCTTCTGGCCTCCGGTTCGCCCCGGCGCAAAGAGCTGCTAAGCTTGATGGGTGTGCCGTTTGAAATTGTTTCTCTGAATACAGATGAAGATTGTGACGGTACTCCTCGGGAACGCGTATGCATTCTGGCTCAGCGCAAGGCGGAAGCGGCACGGATCCTGTATGGGAACCGAATGATTTTGGCCGCAGATACGCTGGTGGCCCGCGGCGGTCAAATATTAGGCAAACCCTCATCTTTCGAAGATGCGGTACAAATGTTGATGATACTCAGCGGCGGCTGGCATGAGGTTTATACAGGCGTTTGCCTGCTTAATGGTTTAAACGGCAAAAAGGAAGTTTCCTATGACAAGACCCGTGTCCGGTTTTCCAAGCTGGACGAGCCTCTTGCCTCGTTATACGCAAGTACCGGCGAGCCTTACGATAAAGCTGGCGCCTATGCCATACAGGGGCGTGGCGGCATGTTTGTGGAAGAAATACAGGGAAGCGCTTCCAACGTGATCGGCCTGCCTATGGCACTGGTAAGAAGAATGCTATCGAATTTCGGCGTGAGCGTACTAAATAGATTGGATGTGTAAACATGGCCATTGTAGCGCCTGACATTGGCATAGATTTAGGGACTGCAAACACTTCAGTGTACGTTCGCGGAAAAGGCATCGTGGTAAACGAGCCTACCATTGTCGTAGTGGAAAGCGACAACAAGCGTGTTGTAAAGGCCATTGGGGAAGAAGCACGGATCATGAAGGGACGCGCAACAGGAGGGATCATGGATATCCATCCCTTGCGTGAAGGTGTGATTTCCGATTTTGACATGACAAAGCTCATGATCCAGTATTTCATTCGGGAGGCTATCGGCGTATCCCACCTTGTGAAGCCCAGGGTGCTGATTACAGTGCCCTGCAGCATTTCGCCGATTGAGCGCCACGCTGTGACGGAGGCCACGAAAGTGGCAGGCGCCCGTCAGGTGCATATCATTGAGAAGCCGTTTGCCGCAGCCATAGGTTCCGGCCTGCCCGTATATGAGCCGGTGGGGAGCATGGTGGTGGATATCGGCGGGGGAACGACGGATGCCGCCGTTATCTCCCTGGGCGGCGTAGTGATCTCCCATTCCATCCGCGTAGGCGGCGTGAAAATGGATGAAGCCATCATTAATTTTATCAAACGGGAATTTAACATGCTCATCGGCGACAGAACTGCCGAGGAAGTGAAGATGGACTTGGGCTCCGCACTTCCGATAGAGGAAACAAGGCGGGCGCTGGTACGCGGCCGCGACTTGATCACCAGCCTGCCACAGACGACGGAAATCTCTTCAGCCCAGGTCTATGAAGCGCTGAACGAGCCTTGCCTGGCTATTATGTCCGCCATCAAGTGGGTTCTGGAGCGGACACCGCCGGAACTGGCGGGGGATGTTATGCGAAGCGGTATCCATCTGACCGGCGGCGGGGCGCTGCTTTTTGGTATGGATCAGTATATCGCCTCGGAGCTGGGCATCCCCGTACTTTTAGCCAAGGAACCCATGGATTGCGCGGCCATGGGCATCGGCTATCTGGCCGAGAACATTGAGATCCTTCACAGGATCGGCAAGAGCGGCTTCCTGCGCCATTGATAAGGAGAGATAGTCTTAACCATGAGAATCAGAAAGCAAAGGGCTCAAGACAATCCCATACAGGTCCAGCCGGAAAAAAAGGAACGCCCCAGACTTCGCAAGGTAGTGGCGTGGCTCGTTTGCGTTTTTTTGCTTTTGGTGATAGGCATCATGATATTTGCAAGTATATTCCCTACCACCAGCATTCTGCAGGTACCGGGTCAGGTGGTGGCCGATACGGTGGCGCCTGTTCAGAATATATTTGCAACAGTCACCGACGCCGTAGCGGGCTATCTTCGAAACTTGAAATTCCGCAGTAACCTGGAGTACGAATACAACCGCGTGAAGGCGGAGAACGATCAGCTGACTTACCAGGCTATGCGGGTGGATGAGCTGGAGGCAATGCTTGCCGCATATGAAAACATGGATCCGGAAATATCAGCCAATGCGGCCATGAACCCCATTACGTGCACAGTGATTGGCCGTGACCCCGGCAACTATTTTTCCGTATTTGACATCAACAAGGGTTCCAATGACGGCATTGAGGATATGATGGCCGTCACCACAGACGGGGCTCTTGTGGGATTTACGTATAATGTGACGGCAAACCGGGCCAAGGTTCGTTCTATTATTGACAGTCAGGCCAGCTTTGCGGCGCTTATTCAAACCTCCCGGGATCAAGGCATGGTGAAAGGCACGCTGGGCATCGACGGCCAGCCCATGTGCCGCATGTACTATCTGCCGGATAACCTTCCCAGGCCAGGTGACACCGTGGTCACTGCCGGCGTAGGTGCTGTGCCTTTCCCCAAGGGGATTCCCATCGGTACCGTGCGGGAAAGTACAAGGAGCATGGACGCCAACAAACAGTACATCGTGGTCGAACCGAAGGTCGACTTCCAGCACATTGAGTATGTGATCGTGCTGCGGTACAAGCCGGATGTCGAGGCAATTGAAAAGCGCGAGGACACAAGCGCCGTCCGGGATATCGTTCCTTTGGATACTGCCAGGCCCTTGCCGGAACTGGAGATAGGCGGAAACGTTATACAAATGGGCACCCCTACGCCCACGCTGGATCCCAATGCCACGCCTACGCCTTCCCCAACGCCGTCTTTGACGCCTACACCGGCCGCTATACAGACGCCGCTGCCTGAAAATAACAGTCTGGAATACCATGTGCCGGAAGGCTCTGTAGAAGAAACAACACCGCCGCCGCCCACCGCCCCGCCTACGCCCTCGCCAACACCCACCTTCTCCCTGGATCAGCTGACTGTGGAGGGGGACTAAAGCGTGCGCAGAGTTTTAAGGGCGTTGCTGCTGATCTATGTTGGATACTTGTCTCAGGTATGTATCATGCCCTATCTGGCTATAGGCGGCATCACCCCCAATCTTCTGTTTTCATTGATCGCCATCGTGACCGTAGCGTATGGCCGGTTTTATACCTTCGGCGTTGCATGTACGGCCGGTATCATCATGGAAGCGATGATGGGAAGTATTCCGATTTTGTACCTGGTTGCATATCCAGCCATCGGACAATTGGGAAGCCTGATTTTTGCGGATAAGTCGGAAAGAAAGCTGGAGCAGGAGCGCAGCCAGGGAAAGCCAGGCACAAACAGTGATCCAAAGCTTCGTACGATTCTTTGTGTACTGTTTGATATTACATGGTTCGAAACGGTCCATCTTCTATTCATTTACCTGAACGGCGTGGATCTTAGCTGGTATAACTTTGGGCGTGCTATTGGTTCCATCGCCTATACAACTGCTGTAACTGCCTTGACCATGCTGCCTACCCGCTGGCTCCTAGGCATGTATTTTAAGAGAACCGGCACTCAGGCAGCTGTCTGAAGGGAGGGCACCTAATGACCAGTCATTCTGAAAGAGATCGGACTTTCATCCAAGCAAACGGGCGGTATATCATTTTCATCTTTGTTATACTGCTTGTATTTGGTTACTTGGTTTTTGGTTTGATGGACCTGCAGCTATACGGAGCAGATGCCTATGTTTCACAGGCAAAAGAAAAGCGTACCACGAAAGTAACCCTGCGCGGCAGCCGCGGCATGATTACAGACGCCAATTCTGTAATCATGGCGCAGGATGAGTCGATTTACAACGTCACCTTCTACCGGGATGGCTCGCAAAATTCAGAGGATGAGTATAAATCCTTTACGGATTCCATAGCCCAGACCATCGGTATCATTGAAAAGAACGGTGGAAAGCTTTCTGTAACCCCCGTATTTGAACATGATCCGGAAACAGGGGAATGGCGCTTCAATTTTGGCAGCGGCGTTTCTGATACGGTGCTGGAGACGCGGGAAAAGCAATGGCGCAGCAACCATTACCTTTCCAAGACTTCCTATCCCGATGCGGATAGCTGCATAAACGGCATCAACGGTTTGAAGGGCTTGAAGATGAGATATCAGATTCCTGCGGATATGGATGAAGCGACGATGCTGAAGGTCATTGCCGTCTATTCCGAAATGCAGATGAATCTGTTCAACTCCCAACCCATTGTAATCGCCAAGGACGTATCCTATGAGACGGTGATGGAGGTGGAAACGCGTTCCATCCTGCTGCCGGGCATGGAGATCTCTATGGGCACGAAAAGGGTCTATCCAAGATCGACGATGGCATCACAGATCATTGGTTATACCGGCCCTATTTATTCCACCACAAAATTTAACGATGAGCTGAAGCCTAAAGGTTATTCCTTTAATGATACCATTGGGGAAGACGGGATCGAAGCCTCTATGGAAGACTGGCTGACCCAGAATTCCTCTGTCCGCCAAGGTTACAAGGAACTGGAGCGTGACCGGCTGGGCAAGGTTACACGTGTGATTTCCTCTGCAGAACCTAAAGACGGCAACAACGTGAAGCTTACGATCAATGCAAGCTATCAGCAGCAGGCGGAGCGCGCTATTGCCAGTAACGTAAACGCAACGCGCGATAAGCAGGAACAAAAAATGGTGGACAACAGGTGGAAGGAAGATAACAAAGAAGATATTGCTGATAGGAACTGGGAAAAATACCCGATCCTTCTGGCGCAGCATGGTGTGCTGATGGTGGTCGATATGCAGGGCAGAGTATTGGCGATGGCCAATTATCCAACGTATGACCTGAACGCCCTGGTGTCAGGGGGCGATGTGGCAAAGCAGATTCAAACAGACTCCCGCGGTCTCTTCCTGAACTACGCCATTCAGGCTCGCGGAGCTCCAGGCTCCATATTCAAAATGGTTACCGGTTTGGCTGCCTTGATGGAAGGCCGAATTACGCCTACTGATAAAATCAGTGATGAGGGCCCTTTCACGTTATATGAGAGCGATATTTCCAAAGCACCAAAGTGCTGGATCACTCCAAACGAACGGTATCTGCATCAAAACCAGACGATCGTGGAGGGAATCAAAAACTCGTGCAACTACTTTTTCTATACCCTTGGCAGCCGCCTGTTTGAAAACGGAGATCATAATGCGCTGTACAAATATGCTTCGTATCTGGGGCTGACGTCCAAAACAGGCATTGATCTGCCGGGTGAAGTCCGCAGCGTTGTAGGCACGCAAACCACGCTGTACGATGCCAGCCGGGCGATGGGGGAAGCGTACCAGGATACATCGATCCCCATCATTGTTTTCAATTCTTTGAAAAAGCATCTGCGCAATTTTGGCGCCAGCCGCAAGATCATCTATGATGAGGAAAGGCTGAACCGTTGCGTCAAGCGGCTGATGGACATGGCAGTTAATACTCTCCAGGGTCCGGACGGTGAAACCTGGATCGCGAACATGCGCGTTATCCTTATGGAAGAGCTGAACATGACCCAGGAAATGGTTTATTTGCAGGCCGTTATAGGAGACGCGTACAACTATCTGAACGATATCAAGTGGGGCGGCAGCTACGCCATACAAACCGCCATCGGGCAAGGCATCACCGTTTTGACGCCTGCCGCTGTTGCCCGTTATGTGGCGGCCATCGCCAACGGCGGGGACGTATACAATTTGATGCTGGTGGATTCCGTTATCTCTCCGGAAGGGGAAGTCATCAGCCAGCGCACACCGACGCTCTTTAACTCCCTGGAAGGTGCGGATCAATACATTCCCTACCTCAAGGAAGGTATGAAGGAAGTTATTGACGAAACCGGTACGGCAGCCAGCTACTTCAAGAATTTCAAATATACGGATCAGATGGCGGCCAAGACGGGAACGGCAGAAAACTCTTATATCGACCTGGAAAACAAC
>JAEZJP010000247.1 GCA_023415715.1 Bacillota bacterium | reverse complement strand
CGGCTCATGTCGTAATTTGCGAAGAACTCGTTGCGGAAATCCAGCAGCCTGTCTTCCCGGATGGCGCTTCTTACATGCTCCATCAGCCTTGTCAAAAAGCGCAGGTTGTGGATGGAAGCAAGCTGGGCGCCCAGTATTTCCTGGGCCTTGAACAGGTGGCGGATATAAGCGCGGGAAAAGTTTTTGCAAGTGTAGCAGTCGCAGCCGTTTTCCAGAGGCGAAAAATCACGGGCGTATTCGGCGTTGCGTACCACAAGCCGGCCCCGGCCT
Organism: Bacillota bacterium; assembly: GCA_023415715.1. GTDB lineage: Bacteria > Bacillota > Clostridia > Christensenellales > Aristaeellaceae > JAEWAH01. Next base: position 12,344 of record JAEZJP010000247.1, on the reverse strand, counting down.
GTAAAAATGGTGCCGTTCCTGGCTACACGGGTGGCCAACACGCAGTCGAACATGTCCACGCCGCGTAAAACACCCTCTATGAGGCAGTCCGGTGAGCCCACACCCATCAGGTAGCGCGGTTTATGTACAGGCATAAACGGCATCAATTCCTCCAGCATTTCGTACATGATGGGTTTGGGTTCGCCCACGGAGAGGCCGCCGATGCCATAGCCGATAAAGTCCATATCCGCAAGGGCTTTCGCGCTCTGAACGCGCAGGTCTTTGTAAAACGCGCCCTGAACGATGCCGAACAGCGCCTGATCCGGCCTTGTGTGGGCCGCTTGGCATCGCTTGGCCCAGCGGTGGGTACGGTCCATGTTTTCCTTGGCCGTATCGTAAGTACATGGGTAGGGAGAGCATACGTCAAAGGCCATGGCGATATCGGAGCCCAAATCCTGCTGGATCTGCATGGACACTTCCGGGGATATGAAGCGGCGGCTGCCGTCGATGTGGCTTTGGAAGGTAACGCCCTCCTCCTTGATCTTGCGGATGCCGGCAAGGGAAAACACCTGAAAGCCGCCGCTGTCGGTGAGGATCGGCTTGTCCCAGTGCATGAAACGGTGCAGCCCGCCGGCTTCCTTGACCAGGTCCTCGCCTGGGCGCAGGTGCAGGTGGTAGGTGTTGCTCAATATGATCTGTGCACCGATTTCGCTCAAATCCCGGGGCATCACGGCCTTTACTGTGGCTGCCGTGCCTACCGGCATATAGATGGGTGTTTCGATATCCCCGTGGGGGGTATGCAAAACGCCCAGCCGTGCGCCGGACTGTTTGCAGGTTTTGATCAGCTCGAACTCAAACGGGTTGCTCATTCCATGCTCCTTTTAGGTTGATGAATCACCTTTGAGAAATTGCCCGATGGCCTCGTTATAAGTAGTCCATGCCTCGCCTTGGGGAGCGCTGAAGAATGTCATTATTCCACCCAGGGTAGGGTGGGTGAGGGTCAGCTTTGCTCCCCACAGTGCGATTTGCTTGCCTGGCATACCATGGCCGTACCTTGCATCGCTTAAAAGCGGATGGCCTGAGGAAGCCATCTGCACTCTGATCTGATGGGCGCGGCCAGTCTCCAGCCGGATGTGGCACAGGGAGGTATTTTCCCTTTGGTCAAGACAGTCAAAGTGCAACACCGCCAGCTGGCTGCCCAGGGTACCTTCCTTTACTGCGGAGACCATGTTTTGCGCTTCATCCTTGATGAGGTAATTCCGAAGCGTTCCGCTTGGAGGCAAGTTTCCTTCCGTGATCGCCAGGTATTCCCGTGCCATCTCATGGGTGGACACCTGCTTGGAAAGCCTGGCCGCCGCCTTGGAGGTGCGTGCCAGGCAAAGAAGGCCGCCCACGGGCCTGTCCATACGGTGGACGAGGCCCAGGTAAACATCCCCCGGCTTTTCATATTTTTCTTTGATGTAACGCTTCATTTGGGAAAGCAGGTCGTCATCTCCTGTGGCATCCGCCTGAGTAAGGAGATTCGGGGGTTTTATCACCACCAGCAGGTGGTTGTCCTCATAGACGACGTTACACATTCGCTTCCCACCGCCCGCTGCACCCGCAGGGCAATACGCCGCCGGTTAAAACGGGCAGGCACAGTTCCTGGGCTTCGATAGTGCCCCGGTGTTTTGCGTTTACGCACAGCCGCAAAATATTATGGAGCACGCTGGCCTGAAAACCCGTGGTATAGCTGTTGATGAGGAAAAACAGAGGTGTATCGGATAAAGCCTGGGCACATGTTTCGCACAGGCCGTACAGTTCATCCTCCAGCTTCCACACTTCGCCGTTTGGCCCCCGGCCATAGCTTGGCGGGTCCATTAAAATGCCGTCATACCTGCTGCCGCGGCGGATTTCCCTTTTTACAAAGGCCAGTGCGTCCTCCACGATCCAGCGGCAGCTTGTTTCGGGCAGTTTGGAAAGCTCCCGGTTTTCCCGCGCCCAGTTCACCATGCCGCGGGCGGCATCCACATGAGTAACCTGCGCTCCGGCCGCGGCGCAAGCCAGGGTGGCCCCGCCGGTATAGCCAAACAGGTTCAAAATGCGGGGCGTTTTGCCCTGGGCTACGCGGGCTTTGCAAAGACCGGCCATCCATACCCAATTGGCTGCCTGCTCAGGGAAAAGACCGGTGTGCTTGAAGCCTGTGGGACGTACGTAGAACTTCAAATCCCCATGGGCAATGGCCCACCTGTCGGGAAGTTTTTCGAAAAACTCCCACTGGCCGCCGCCTTTTTCGCTGCGGTGGTAATGGGCCTGGGCTTTTAACCACAGTCCGGGATCGGAGGCAGGCCAGATCACCTGGGGGTCGGGGCGGCGCAGAATAACGCTGCCCCAGCGCTCCAGCTTTTCGCCGCCGCCGGTGTCCAAGACCTGGTAGTCGGTCCATGTGTTGGCTAAAAACATTCGATTGCTCCTTGCAGATTCAACCTATAGTAATTATTCGAACGGAGCGGGGTTTCGCGTCTGCGGACGCGACCAGGGCTCCAGAACACCGCCCCCGCCAGTGGCGGAATAGGGCGGTGTGGAGGAGGCTGGCGAAACGAATCGTGGATGCGGTAGCGAACCACGGCGACGATTGAGCCAGATGGGCGATCGCCCTGGACCTTCGGATGCCGGTATACAAGTAACTGTTTATTGTTCATTTGTTTGGTAGGAACATGCAGTTACTCTCTTAAGCGCGCTTCACTGACAATACCGCCGATTCCCCGTTGATATCCCATTCCTTGGCTTCGGCGTCCGCGGGAGCAACACCTGCGGTCAGGCTGAGAGCCAGCACACCCTTTTCGATCATGGCACGGCCGCCTTCAATGGCGGCGGACAGCTTTTCGCCGGCCTTAAAGGTTACATGAATGCGGTCGGTAACGTCGAAATCCGCTTCCTTGCGCATGGTTTGCAGCTTGCTGATGACTTCCCGCACGAAACCTTCCTGGATGAGCTCCGGGGTAAGGTTGGTATCCAGTACAACGGTGACGTCGTGATCGGTCAAAGCCATGAAGCCCGGCTTTTGCATGGGCTCGGTGAGCACATCATCCTTCTCCAGCACCACCTGGGTGCCGTCAAGTTCAAAGGAGATGCTTTCTAAGCGGTTAAAGGCATCCACCACGTCGTTGCCATCCAATGTCGTCAGATGCTGGCTGAGTTTGCCCAGCAGCTTTCCGTAGCGGGGGCCAAGGGTGCGAAGCTGGGGCTTGAGTTTGTAACTGGTGAAGGCGCGGGCATCCTCGGTGAAGATCACCTGCTTGACGTTCAGCTCATCCTCCGCCAGGTCTACATATTCGCCTTCAAAGGAAGCGCCCTTCACATAAAGCGCCTTTACCGGCTGGCGCACCTTCATGGAAGCGGCATTGCGGCAGGCGCGGCCAAGCTGCACCACATCGATGAGGGAGGACATTTGTTTTTCCATGACCGGGTCGATAAAGGACGCATCACAGACGGGGAAATCGCTCAGGTGCACGCTGATGGGCGCGGAAGCATCCACGCTGCGCACAAGGTTTTGATACATGCTTTCCGCCATATAGGGAACGAAAGGTGCGATCAGGCGGGAGAGCGTTTCCAGTACGGTATACAGGGTGATGAATGCGGCTTCCTTGTCACCGGCCATGCCCTTGCCCCAGAAACGTTCGCGGCTGCGGCGCACGTACCAGTTGCTTAAGTCATCCACGAAGTCACCGATGGCCCTGGCCGGCTCGGTGATGTGGTAATTGTCCAGTTCGCTTCCCACAAAGCGGATGAGCGTATGCAGGCGGCTTAGCACCCATTTGTCCATCAAACTAAGCTGTGCCTTGTGAAGCGGATGCTCCTTGGGGTCGAAATTATCGATGTTGGCATAGAGCACGAAGAAAGCGTAGGTATTTTGCAGCGTGCCCATAAACTTGCGCTGGCATTCGGACACGGCCTCGCCATAGAAGCGGCTGGGCAGCCAGGGCGCTCCGCCGGTGTAGAAGTACCAGCGCACAGCGTCGGCACCCTGCACGTCAAGCACGCTCCAGGGGTCCACCACGTTGCCCTTATGCTTGGACATTTTTTGCCCGTCCTTGTCCTGCACATGGCCCATGACGACACAATTTTCGAATGGAGACTTATTAAAAAGCAGCGTGCCGATGGCCAACAGCGTGTAGAACCAGCCGCGGGTTTGGTCGATGGCCTCGGAGATATAATTGGCGGGGAAGTTTTCCTCAAACTTATCCTTGTTCTCAAAGGGGTAATGCCACTGGGCAAACGGCATGGAGCCTGAATCGTACCAGCAGTCGATAACCTCCTTGACCCTTTGCATCTCCTTGCCGCACACGGGGCATTTCAATTTGATCTGGTCAATGAAGGGGCGGTGCAGCTCCAATGTGTCAAAGGGTGTTACCGCCATGTCGTGCAGTTCCTGTTTGGAGCCCACCACGTGCATGTGGCCGTCTTCGCATAGCCAGATGGGCAGCGGCGTGCCCCAGTAGCGCTCGCGGGACAGGCCCCAGTCCACCACATTCTCCAGGAAGTTTCCCATGCGGCCTTCCTTGATGTTGTCCGGCAGCCAGTTGACGCTGCGGTTGTTGCGCATGAGGTCATCCTTCAAGGCGGTCATGCGGATAAACCAGGTGGATCTGGCATAGTACAAAAGCGGCGTGTCACAGCGCCAGCAGAAGGGGTAATTGTGGGTATAAGCCGCCGTCTTGAACAGAAGGCCGCGCTCTTTGAGATCTGATAGGATGGCGGGGTCGGCCTGCTTGACGAAGACACTCTCCCAGGGCGTGCCTGAAACGAATTTGCCCTGAGTATCCACCAGCTGCACGAAAGGCAAGCCGTTTTCCCGGCCTACGCGGGCGTCGTCCTCACCGAAGGCGGGGGCGATATGCACGATGCCTGTGCCGTCAGTAAGCGTTACATAGCTGTCGCACACTACGAACCAGGCTTTTTCCTTGGGGCTTGCGAAATTGTACAGCGGCTCATACTCCATGCCCTTGAGCTTTTCACCGGGGAAAACATCAAGAATTTCAGCGGCAGCCGCGTCTTCCTCGCAGAAAACGGAGGAGATGAGCGCCTTGGCCATGATGTAGGTCTGGCCACCGACCGTGAAACGGCAGTATTCTTCCTTGGCGTTTACGCACAGCGCCACGTTGCTGGGGAGTGTCCAGGGCGTGGTGGTCCAGGCCAGCAGGAAGGTATCCTTTTGACCTTTTACTTGAAAGCGTACGAATGCGCTCAGGTCGCTGACCTCTTTATACCCCTGGGCCACCTCATGGCTGGAAAGCGCCGTACCGCAGCGGGGGCAGTAGGGGACCACCTTGTGGCCCTTATACAGCAGGTCCCGCTTGGCGATTTCCTTCAAGCTCCACCAAACGGATTCAATATAGCTGTCCTCATAGGTGATATAGGGATGCTCCATGTCCACCCAAAAGGCAACGCGCTCGGACATGTCTTCCCACTCGTGCAGGTATTTCCACACACTTTTTTTGCAGGCCGCAATAAAGGGCTCGATTCCGTAAGCCTCGATTTGCGGTTTTCCGTCCAGCCCAAGCTGCTTTTCCACTTCCAGTTCCACCGGCAGGCCATGGGTATCCCAGCCGGCCTTGCGCAAAACCCGCTTGCCCTTCATGGTCTGGTAGCGGGGGATCAGGTCTTTGATGGAGCGGGTAAGCACATGGCCGATATGCGGCTTGCCGTTGGCCGTGGGAGGGCCATCGTAAAAACTGAAGGATTCAGCCGCGTTGTCCCTGTGATGGAAGCTCTTTTGAACGACGTCATTGTCCTTCCAGAAAGCGGCGGTTTCCTTTTCCCGGACTGCAAAATTCATGTCTGTGGGTACTTTCTGATACATAATGAACCTCCCGTGTCCATAATCGGCCTTTTTGATTGCGGAGTATAAAAAAACCGCCCCAAATCTTCTTGGGACGGATTGCTCCGCGGTACCACCCAGATTGACGCCAAAGCGCCCTCTTTGAGCAAACATCTCATCTGTTTGCGGCCCTGTAACGGGAGCAGCCCGCCCGCACCTAACAAAACCTTCGGTGCGAAAACTCCGGGGTGATCCGGCTTGGCTTCCCTTGCCGGCCTTCCACCTGCGCCGGCTCGCTTGAAAGGGTCGTTTCCAGGCCCGTCCCCATCATGGTCATATACTTCATCTATTATATGCAACGAGCCGAAAAAGTAAAGAGGTTTTGTTACAAAGGGCTGTTTTGGCGGGAAGCACGGCTAACCTAGTGCAAAGTGAGCATAGGCTAACCTCGATTTTTGGAAAAATAGATGCACTAATTGGAAAATTGTGATATACTATTCGTTAAACATAATTTGACGGAGGGTAAAAATGCTGACCGGCTGGCTTTTAAAACGGTTTGTAAAGAATAATCAGGATACAGGGAACCAATCCGTCCGGGCAGCCTACGCCACGCTGGGAACAACGGCCGGGATATGCATCAATATCCTTCTTTCCTTGACGAAGTTCCTGACAGGTCTTCTTTCGGGCTCCGTGGCTGTGACGGCGGACGCAGCCAACAACCTGTCGGATGCGGGCGGTTCCATTGTCTCACTGGTCAGCGCCCGCATAGCGCAAAAGCCTGAGGACAGGGATCATCCATTCGGTCATGGGCGCATGGAGTACATCGGCGCACTGGGTGTTGGCGTATTTATTCTGCTGATGGGTTTTGAACTGTTCAAGGGCGGCATAGAAAATATCATCACGCCCTCCACGCCGGATTTTACGCTTTTAACCTTTCTTATTATGATCGGGAGCGTGCTGACAAAGGGCTGGCTGTATTTCTTTTACACGAAGCTGGGCAAGGCCATTGATTCCCAGCCCTTGAAAGCTGCGGGCAAAGACTCGGTATCCGATGTGCTGGCTACCAGCGGTGTCCTGATCGGCATGCTCATTGACAGGCTGTTTGGGATTCACCTTGACGGGTATATGGGCGTTCTGGTATCGCTGTTCGTATTGAAAACGGGCTACGGGGTATGCAAGGAGACGGTAGACAGGTTGCTGGGGGCGCAGCCAAACCAGGAGATCAACGGCAAGCTGACCGAAAAGCTTATGTCTTATGATGAGATCCTGGGCGTGCATGACCTGGTGGTGCACGATTACGGGCCTGGACGGAGCATTGCATCCGTCCATGCGGAGGTTTCAGCAAAGGCCGATATCGTGAAGATTCATGAGGTGATAGACCTGGCGGAAAGGGACATTTCAAAGGAAATGAACATTCCGCTGGTGATCCACATGGACCCCATCGTCACCGATGATGAGGAAACATTGAATACCCTTGCCAAGATGGAACACTATTTGGTTTCAGTGGACCCACGCCTGAGATTGCACGATTTCCGCAGGGTGATGCGTTCCGACAGGATCACGCTGCTCTTTGATGTGGTGGTTCCTTCGGACTTTAAGGACAAGGCAGGTCTTACGGAGAAGATAGAAGATTATGCCCGGGAACTGGACGGGAAAAACGAATGCGTGCTGCACTTTGATCCGGACTATAACCAATAATTGCTAGTGCAGCTTTTACAAGGATATGCAGGATTCTCCACCTTATGGCCGTTTTAAAAGGGAAAGCAGGCAAATTGTCGAATTTGCTTGTAAGGTAGGAGGTCTTTATATGGCCAGGATGAAGCGGGTTTTTACTTGGATGCTGTGTTTGATGCTGGCGGTGATGTGCTTTGCGGTACCTTCCCAGGCCACGCAGGAAGAGGAACTGAGCAAAGAGGAGCTTTTGCAGCTTCTGTCGGAAACCATTCCCGAGGGGCAGGAAGGTGACCTGAACGAATATCTGGTGCTGCCGGAAGACTTTGTGGCACCCGATACGGATACGTTCCAGCTTCTGCTCATCGGCACGGACACCTACTCCACAAAGAGCCGGGGCCGCAGCGATACCATGATGCTGGCCCAGCTGGACCCAAAAAACAAGACCATCAAGCTAGTCTCCTTCCTTCGCGACATGTATGTGAAAATTCCCGGCAAGGGCTCCACGCGCATCAACGCGGCCTATGCCTACGGCGGCCCGGAGCTGCTGCTAAAAACGCTGAAAGCAAACTTCGGCATTGAACCGGACGCTTACATATCCGTCAATTTCAGCCGTATGGCCAACCTCATAGACGCCATCGGCGGTGTGGAAGTAGACGTATCCAAGCGGGAACTGACGCAGCTCAACGGCATTTTGCAGTACTACAACCGGCAGATGGGCAAAAGGGAGAATGACAGCATGGTGAAAAAGTCGGGCCTGCAAACACTCAATGGCAGGCAGGCGCTGTCCTTCAGCCGCATCCGCAAGATCGACAGCGACTTTAACCGCACCGACAGGCAGCGCACTGTGGTGGAGGCGGCCTTCCACAAGGTTATGGCGCTTAGCTGGGATAAAATCGGGGAGCTTGTGCTGGATAACCTCGATAATGTGGTGACCAACATTTCCGCCGCTGATGCCATCAAATTGATCCCTACCGCGCTGACAGCCAAGGATGCAACCTTTGAAACCATGCAAATTCCCGTACAGGGCGCATATGCCAGCAAAATGATTTCCGGCATGGCCGTGCTGGTGCCCAACCTTACAAAGAACGTGAATGCGCTGGATGAATTTTTGTACGGCAAGCAGGGCGAATAGCTTAGAAACGTAAAAACATGCCGCATTTCCTTATGTTAAGGAAATGCGGCATGTTTGCTTTATATGTTATTTATTTCCAGCGTTCAGCGCTTCAATATCGGCCTTGCGCTTGGGCGGGTTGCAGCTGGAGCACGGGGTTAGCTTGTCGTACGGAGAGTTTTCCAGCTCACCGTAGGTGAGGCCGGTCAGCGGCAGATATTTGTTCTTTACACTGCTGCAATTTTGGTCGCTGTGATAATATTGCCCGCCGTCGGGATTGTAGTACAAGGGCAGGCTGTCCTCGGGAATGGGAATGTTCCGGCCCACATCATCCCATATGAAAACCCGTGTGTTCAGCTTGAGGTTGTCCCACAGCCAGCGCATATTGAGGCCTTCGGGGCTTAACTCCCTTTGCACGCGGATGCAGCCGTGGCTTGCTTTTTGCCCCAGTACCCGCTCGAAAGGCCCGTAATCGCGCACTTCGTCTTCGCTTTTCAGACAGGGCACTTCATGGATCAGGATGCCGCCGTTGACGCGCAGCGCCAGGTCGCACCACATATTGCCGGACCAGAAGCCTCCTGTGCGGCTCACGACCATGAATTCTCCGGCTGGCGTTTCATTGTAAGGCTGCTTGCTGTTGACAAGGCCGGTGGAAATCAGAAGCTCGCTGATGATTTTGCCTTCCTGGAATACATACATGCGCTGGGTGAGCTTGTCCAGCAGCAGGCCGTATTTCTGGTTGGGCTGCTTTGTTTCCAGCTTCGAGGTTTCGATGTAGCCGGAAAAGAAACCGGCCCAGTTTTTCACCTTGCTTGAATGGATGGAGCTGGAGTAAGCTTCTACCAGCGTCCAGCCGTTGTCCAGCGTTTCGATTACATGCAGGCCTTGGGAATCGCAGGTCACTTCGCCAACAGCCTTAGATTCCTTGCTTGGTTCGGCGTACACCTTGACCACCTGGCGCTGCTCACCCTTGACCACCGTCATGGGCTGCATCATGGCATTCCAAATGGCAGCCTCATCCATAACGCCCATGGGCAGCGTGAAAAAGCACGTTTCATGGCTGCAGGTATAATTGCTGAAATCCGCTGGAGAATTGGCCTCTTCATTGCTGCTGTTTTGCACGATTGGTGCAGTTTCAGAACCGGCCTGGGTTGGCGCCGGGGTCGGGGCTGTGTCCGTCGGCTGGGCCGGTATCGTACTTGTAGGTTGCACCGGGGCAGTGGCTGCGGATGGATCCTCAATGGTGATGGTCATATGTTCCCCATTTGAGGAAAAGCCTGTACTGTCTGAAAGACTCACACCAATGTTGTAGCTTCCGGGAGGAAGAAGTTGTCCTCCGGCCGTACCATCCCACGGGATTTGATGGTTGCCTGATGGCATAAGTGCTTCGTATAAGGTTATATCGCCGGAATCCGCAATAAGCTTCATGATCAGCGTGGCTTCCATGTTTGTTTCCACCTGCAGGTACCAGTCCGTTCCCGGAACCAAATACACGTCGCTGGGCATGGTGGACAAAATCACCGGGCTTAAATCTCCGATTGCAACTTTCGTGGAAGCCTCTTTCGTTCCCTGTACCACCTGCAGAACGTAAGTGCCGGCAGGAAGGGGGGACCCATCCGTCTTTCCGTCCCAGGTCAGGTTGTTGCGCCCTGCCTTGGCAGGAAAATCTTCCTCGACGGTGGCAACCAGTTCGCCGGATTCATCCTTTAAGAGAATATCGGCATCGCCTGCCAGGGTAACGGAGAAATTCAAGCGTACGGCTTTGCCGGGACGTATGGCATTGGGGGGATCAACCCATTTCAAAGTGCTTTCTCCAAGTGCCGGCATAGTGAAATAAATAAAAACTAAAAAAACCAGCCAGCCTGCAGCAGAGCGAGACCTAAGCATGAAAGCACTCCTTCCGGATGATACACAACTTCAAATATCATACAAAAAACAACCGGCATTTGCAACCCGATACGCTTTTTGCAACCGTATTCCGATGAATTGTTACATACGTGCGCGAATTTCCAGGAATTGCGTATCAAGCGTGACCGTGATACAATACACCCAAGCCGGAAAGGAGGGGAATCATGTCAAACTGCCTTACGGAGATCACGCAGGCCCTATTAAGGCTGCGCGTACCCTTTTGCCCGGGCGAGTACGATTTGCACGCACTGGTGGCAGGCGCTTTTAACGAAGCGGACATTCCTTTCCTTCATGAAGAACGGCTGGGTCCGCGATGCCGCATTGACTTTCTGGCGGGGACAGTGGGCATTGAAGTGAAAAAGGGGAAGCCGGAACGCAAGCAGCTTTTGCGCCAGTTGGAGAGGTATGCTTTAAATTCACGCATTGAAGCTTTGGTTGTGGTTGTGGAGCGCGCTGCAGACCTGCCGGGAGAAATATTGGGAAAGCCCTGCGTTACATTATCTATGAACCGTTTGTGGGGGATTGCGCTTTGATGGATCGGGAGGAAAATCGCATAGCGCCCTATATGCAGGCACAATTGCCTGCTTATTTGCGTCCCACCGATCAAGACGGACATGTTTACGGCACGCTTTCTTATAATAAGCGGGCCCGCTGCTGGGTGATCAAGGGAGAGCCCTGCGTGACGGAGCTGGCCAAGAGGCTGTTTCCGGGCAGCGCAGGCCATGGCAGGGGCGAGGCTCGGTTTACAGCCCACCGGCGCATTGTGGGAGATTTGTATTGGCTGATGCTGCGCTATTCCCTTGCCGTCAAGGACCAGGATGAAAAGCGCTGGCAGGAAGCTTTGGCGGAAGCCCGCGCCTATGCTCTGCGCCGGGAGGCCGCACGGCTGCTGCCTGAAAGCGCCATTCCGCCTGAAGGCGCCTTCGAAGGAGATTTGCTCCCCTTTCAGCAGCGGGGGCTGGCCTTTCTTAAACAGAACGACCGGGCCTTGCTGGCGGATGAAATGGGCCTTGGCAAGACTGTGCAGGCGCTGGCCTGGCTGTCTTGTGCGCAGTCTTTACCCGCCCTCGTCATCCCGCCGGCGCATCTTATACGCAACTGGGAAGCGGAAACAGGCCGCTTTCTGCGCATAGACGGGAGAAAGCCCACAGTTCATATCATCAAAGGGTTGAAGCCTTATAAGCTTCCAGCCGCGGACATATACCTTATGCATTACCTCCTGCTCAGAGGCTGGAAAAAGGAATTGCCCGAAATGGGCTTTCAATCGGTGATCTTTGACGAGATCCAGGAACTGCGCCACGCCGGCACGGAAAAGTATTCGGCTGCCAGCCTGCTCTCAACCGCTGTGGACAAGGTGATCGGTCTTAGCGGCACGCCCATTTACAACAAGGGCGGCGAAATATGGAATGTTGTGAACATCCTGGACTTTCATTTCCTGGGTGATTGGGAGAGCTTCTCCCGGGAGTGGTGTTACGGATATGGCAATGCCGTAGTTGTAAAGCCCGAATTGCTCGGTGATCATTTGCGCAGGGAGGGTCTGATGCTGCGCCGCACCAAGCGGGAAGTGCTGCCGGAGCTGCCTCCCAAACGGAGGCTGGTGCAGGAGATTGACGCTGACGATGATGTGTACCGTACGCTCATGCAGCCTGTATTGGAAAAGCTGCTTCAATGGAAACAGGATGAAAGCCTCTCTGCATCCCAGCGGGCGATCCTGGAGGAGCAGATCTCCCAGGAAGAGCGTCAGGCTACGGGGCTGGCCAAGGCGCCCTATGTATGCCAGTTTGTCAAGGCACTTTTGGAAAATGGGGAAAAGGTGCTGCTCTTTGCCCACCACCACAAGGTAATGGACGATTACAAAAAGGAACTGAAGGC
>JAEZJP010000229.1 GCA_023415715.1 Bacillota bacterium | reverse complement strand
ATGCGCAGCTGCGTGGGCCCATCCATACTCCGGCACAAATCCGCGGTAATCATTTTCCTGCTTGAGGTACTGAATGACGGTGTTTTTTGCATGCGTAAATTGATCTACGTTCAGAATATTTCTTTTTCTGTGTTCCATCAATATGAGCACGATTGCCAAGGAAGAAAAGCTTCTCGTAAAAACAGTGCTGTCTCCATCGTTCCCTATGTGATACATCAAGTGATCATTGTCAAGCAAAACTTGAAGCATCTGCCTTAGCTTGTCATCCTGAAGGTAAGCCTTTTCGCAAATCCATTCGCAAAAGGTTTCATAGATGAGTTCGTCACGCAGTTCCGCATCCGTATCGCCAATGTATTTCAGCATTGGCTCAATATATTGCTCTACGCTTTCGTCCTCTGCCAGAAGGTAATTGTTCTTTGCAATGCGCCGCAAATCAAGCAGCAGATGCTCCCTGTCCTGCAAAAGACTCACCCTTTCATTTGTATAAACAAAAGAACCAGCAGCCTGAAATCAAGCGGCAGCGCTGCATTGTCTATCGCTGCGCTGCCGCCTTTAAGCTTCATCACGCATTCATGCAACCGGTCCGCGCGAATTGGCTCCCACATCTCTTCACTTTTTTATTAGTACCAAAGTGCTGCGCGGAGCCAGAGAAGTTTCCCCTGAAACAGCTTTGCCGGTAAGCATATCCTGCCAATTTCCCGCAAGCGTTGCAGTCTTCTCCTCTGGCAAAAAGTTCATGACAAACAGGAATTCCCGGCCATCTTCCCCCACCCGTTTTGTCACGCCGATCCCCTGCGGAATGTTCTCCATCAGCGGCATGACATTCGCTTCCTTAGCAACATAGCGGTAGAAGTCCTGAAGGAAATCCTCTCCCGTACGCGCGGCTATGTAGTAGCAGCGGCCGGCGCCATAGCTGTTCTCCGTCAGCGCCGGCATGCCCGAATAGAATTCCTGACCGTATGCTGACAGCGCTCTGGCTGTTTTTACGTGCGTCAATTCACAAAAATCCATGGCCTCGTATGACTTGCCCTGCCAGACAAAGCTGTTTTTCGTACCGGGGAAGAGCGCGTCCACCTCTTCGGCCCACAAGCCTGCCACGTCCATAAGAGGGCCTGGGAAGCCGCCCAGGAAGCACAGATCCTCCTCATTTACATAGCCGGAAACATAAGTGAGTACAAAGGTCCCGCCCGCTTTAACAAAATCATTGACCTTCGCTGCAAAACCTTCCCGAAGCATATAGCACATGGGCGAGCTGACAATCCTATACTTCGAAAGATCAGCCGTCTGATCGATGATATCCATACCCAAGCCTGAATTATACAGTGCGGTATGATGGGTGCGCACCGTTTTTTCGTAACCTTTGTCCACAAGGCCGAACCGTGCGTCCTCCAATGCCCAGCGGTTTTCCCAATCATACACCAGGGCGATCTTGTTTTCCGGTGCGGATCCTGCAATCTCTTTCAGCGCTTTAAGCGCTTCCCCTACCTGAACAACATCCCGGTAAGCGCGCGTGTCCCCGTTACCCACATGGTCAACCACAGCGCCGTGGAATTTTTCAAAGCTGCCGCGGCTTTTGCGGAACTGGAAGTACTGCACGGAGTCCGAGCCGTGGGCGACGGCCTGCAAGCCTTGCAGCAGCACCGTTCCCGGGCGTCGCAGCGCATTCACCTGCTGCCAGTTCACAGGGCCCGGGCTGGATTCCATCATCAAAAACGGCTTGCCGCCCCCTACGCCGCGCATGAGGTCATGGTTGAAAGCCGTAAACGAGCCGGTTTGCGCATCCTGCTCTGTGCCCGTCCAAACGGGATAGTTATCCCAACTGGAACGGTCCAGCAGCCTGCCCAATGCGAAATAGTCGATGCCGGGATACGTGGACATCAGGTTTGTTGTGCATGGTATGTCCGGGGTGATCCGTTTCAGCGGCGCGGTCTCATTCATATAAAAGTCGCAATGCTGCTGGGAGGAAAACCTACGCCAAGCCAGCTTTTGCCCATGGTTTTCATTTTCTCCAAGCCAGGATGGCGAGGTGGGGCTTTCGATTTGGTCAAAGCTTGAAAACCTATGTGCCCAGAACTGGTTCCACCAGGCGTCGTTCAGATTTTCAATGGTGCCGTAACGCTTTTGCAGCCATGCTTGAAATGCTTTCTGGCACTGGGGGCAGTGGCATTCGCCGCTGTACTCATTGGAGATGTGCCACATTTTCAGGGCCGGATGCTTACCGTAACGCAGCGCCAGCTGCTCGTTGATGGCAGCCACCTTCTGCCTGTAAACAGGAGAGGTAAGGCAGTGGTTGTGCCGCCCGCCGTACAGGTGATGCTTGCGCTCATTGTTCACCCTGAGCACTTCGGGATACTTTTGCGCAAGCCACGGCGGCCTGGCGCCGCTGGGGGTGGCCAGAATAGCAGCTATTCCGTTTTCGGAAAGCATGTCCATAACTTCATCCAGCCAGGTGAAATCATACTTCCCCTCCTCCGGCTCCAGGTGTGCCCAGGAGAATATGCCTACGGTAAGCGTGTTGATGCCCGCCTTTCGGGCCAACTCCATATCCTTTTTCCAAATCTCGTCCTTTTGCTTTAGCCATTGCTCCGGGTTGTAGTCGCCGCCGTGCAAAAGCGCATGAATTCCTTTCATCAGGGGCGGATTCTGAGCCATAAGCTTTCTCCTTTATTAAGTCAATTCCCCGAGAAATGGAGCGAGCCATTGCCTTTTACGAGCAGTACACCGGAACCGTCCTGCATAACTGGCGAAGATTCGCAAACAATGCTTTGGACGCCATGCACAGCCACGAAATAGGGCTTCTTCGAGTCGGTTTCCACTGTATAGGCATCACCATTACGTTTGACCTTGAATGTTGCCGCCGATTTTCCGTTAAGGTCGGGGATCACGGTTGTGACAGCCGCGCTGTCTTTGATACTGAACAGGTGCAGCGTCACGTTATCCGCATAATCATAGTCCGGCTTGTTGTCGACTCCTCCCATGGGCAGCACGGTGTTTTCCCGTACATACAGGGGCAGGCTCATAAAGCCGTGGGTCTCCCTGCACCACTTCCCGCCCGAAACAACCTCACCGGAAAGCAGGCTGGTCCATTCTCCTTCCGGCAGATAGCAATCCACGTGTCCATCCCCATGGAACACGGGAGCCACCAGCAGACTATCCCCCAGCATATATTGCCTGTCAAGCATTTGACCGGTTACATCCTCAGGGAACTCCAGCATCATAGGCCGCATCACCGGCACGCCTGTTTCGTGGGACTCAACGGCCTTACCGAAAATATAAGGCATCAGGCGGCATTTCAGCTTTACAAAGAAGCGGGCCACATCGCAGGCTTCCTCGTCAAAAAGCCAGGGCACACGGTAGCTGGAGGAGCCGTGCAGCCGGCTGTGGGTTGACAAAAGACCGAACGCAACCCAGCGCTTGTACACATCCGCCGGGGCCGTCTGTTCAAAGCCGGAAATGTCATGGCTCCAGAAACCAAAGCCGCTATGGGCCAGCGAAAGGCCGCCCCGCAATGTTTCCGCCATGGATACATAGCTTGCGCTGTTGTCGCCGCCCCAGTGTACAGGGCACTGCTGCCCACCCGCCGTGGCGCTGCGTGCGAACAAAACGGCCTCTCCCCTGCCGCGGCATTCCTCCAGCAGGTCAAACACCATCTTGTTGTACAGGTATGTGTAATAATTGTGCATGCGCACAGAATCGCTGCCGTCGAAATAGGCGATATCGCGAACCGGGATGCGCTCGCCAAAGTCCGTCTTGAAGCAATCCACGCCCATCTTAACAAGCGTGCGAAGGTATCCGCAGAACCAGTTCCGGGCCGCAGGATTGGTCACATCCAGGACGCCCATGCCCGCCTGCCATCTGTCCGTCTGCCAGACGTCGCCGTTTGTCTTCTTCAGGAGGTAGCCCTTCTCCATCCCCTCCAGGAACAAGGGGCTCTGCTGGGCAATGTAGGGGTTGATCCACACGCAGATGCGCAGGCCCCGGTCCTTGTAGCGCTTCAGCATGCCTTTGGGATCGGGGAATGTTTCATCGTCCCACTGGAAATCGCACCAGTTCAGCCCCTTCATCCAGAAGCAGTCGAAATGGAACACGTGCAGGGGGATATCCCTGTCTGCCATGCCCTGAATAAAAGAGGATGTGGTATTTTCGTCATAGCTGGTGGTGAAGCTGGTTGTAAGCCATAACCCGAAGGACCAGGCGGGAGGCAGCGCAGGCTTGCCTGTCAGTTGGGTATAGCGTATCAGTACTTCCTTGGGCGTGGGACCGTAGATCATATGATAGATCAGTGTTTCCCCCTCCACAGAGAACTGCACCCGCTCCACCTTTTCACTGGCCACCTCGAAGGAAACGTCGGAGGGATCGTCCACAAACACACCGTATCCACGGTTGGTCATGTAGAATGGTACGTTTTTGTAGGAGATCTCGCTGGCGGTGCCGCCATCCTCATTCCACATTTCTATGGTCTGCCCGTTCTTCAGATACGGCGTGAACCGCTCTCCCAAACCGTATACCCATTCCCCCACATCCAGCATCAGGGAATCGGACATATACGCCTTATCCGTTTCCGTGTTGTAGGCGTGAGCCATACCGTGATAGCCGCTGGTGGTAAGCAGCTTCCCGTCCGCCAAATAATCCACCCGCCAGCCGTTTGGGTGCTTGTTCACACGCGCGCACAGAGGGCCGCTTTGAAAGGTGCAATGCGTTTCGGTTTCATCGATCACCGGGGTTACCGGGCTTTCATTGATCCCGAAACATGGCGTTTTGGGCCTGCCGCCGCGAAAATGCGTCACGGCAACGCGGATCACGCCTTCCATAGGCGCGGTAAAATTGACCTCCAGCGCGGGGCCATCCAGCGTATTGCCGCGGTTTGCCACATGCCTGTTCAGCGTCACCACCTGAAGGCTTTTGTCCGTTTTCTTCACGCGGTAGCATTCCACCGCATAACCCAGTTTGTATTCCGGCCGTGTTACCCAGTAACCGTACGTGAAGCGCATAAGCACCCTCCCAATTCATATATACGACGCCATTATAAGCCTTTGAAGCTAACTTAATATTCGTGAGAGGCGAATACTTCCCCTTCCGGCTGTACAATTTTCATTTCATCAGCCCATACTTTCCTTAATTTTTTGTTTTGTTGTATAATGGGATACAGGTGGGCGCACCGCTTTACGCTTAGGAGGGCCCTTGTGATGAGTGAAGAACTGCAAATATCCCAGTTTGCGGAGCATTTTCCATTCTGGCCGAATTTGACTTCGGAGCAAAAAAACTACATGGCCAACCATGCCTCGCTGCTTTGCTACCGGAAGGGTACCAATATCCATAGCGGCGAAAATGAATGTGTGGGGCTCATGCTTGTGAAATCTGGAGAGCTTAGGGTATACATGCTCTCGGAAGAGGGGAGGGAAATCACCCTGTACAGGCTGCGGGAAGGCGACGTATGCGTGCTTTCCGCCTCCTGTGTTTTAAGCACCATCACCTTTGACGTGCATGTGGACGCGGAAAAAGACAGCGAGGTGCTGCTTGTGTCAGCTTTGGCTTTCGCAGAGCTTTCCCGCCAGAACGTGTATGTGGAAAAGTTCTCGTATCAGTTGGCCACCGAGCGGTTTTCGGATGTGATGTGGACCATGCAGCAGGTGCTGTTTATGAGCTTCGATAAGCGCCTGGCCATTTTTCTGCTGGATGAAATGAACAAGACGGATGAGGATACAATATGCCTGACCCATGAGCAGATCGCCAAGTACGTTGGTACTGCCCGGGAAGTGGTTACACGTATGCTCAAATATTTCAGCGAGGAGGGTATCGTATCCCTTTCCCGCGGCGGCATCAAGGTATTGGATAAAAAAAAGCTGCGGAGCTTGACCGAATAGCAAAGAGGCTGTCTCATAGCGGGACAGCCTCCATTTATTTCAATCCGCCTCATACCCGGCGCTTCACTTTTTCAGTCTGTCAAGGCGTGTTCTGTTATCGTAGGCCAGCAGAAATTCTTCATACTCCGCATCGCTAAAAGCGCCGCCCTGCTCCATGCATGCTTTTTCATAGCTCAGGCCGGTCCGTTTTCCGAACAGTTCGCAAGGATATCCCCCGCAGTCTGCACAGCTCAATATATTTCTTGACAGCACGCATTCCCTCACCGGGCAATTGTTATCCACGCGCCTGGCATCTTTGTTCATGCAGCGGCAGCCGTCACAATAAATGTCCTTCGGCTTGAATTGAAGGCCATAATATTTTCCCCATATGAAGGCCAGCTCGACCCGGCGGTCATCCTTGCGGAAATTCTTCACATAGGCTTTGCATAAGTCACAGCGGTAGCCGCACATGGTAATGGCTTTTTCGTCCGGTTTTTTCTTGATAGCAACAAGGCGAAGTACATCAGGTATCAGGCTGTCATCCGCAACAGGGATGAAGAGCCATTTGCCGTCGTGGTATGCGCGGCTTTCGTCATAGCGCCGCTGCATGGCGGTTGAAAACATTTCCCGCTGCTTATCAAAGCATTCCTGCTCCTCTTTACCGAACACAACCAACGCCTCAGGGCCGTTTTCCCGCATATTGATAGTCAAAAGCGTCTTGCCGCCGCGGCGGAACTTGCATTCCCCCTTGCCATTATACAGTTCGTCCATGGCATAGTGTGTGCTGACATAGCCGATCAGTTTCTCCAGTGCCTCGTAAGCAGGCTTGCTCATTTTCTCACGGAATGTAAGCAGCGCGTTTTCCACCATCATCCCTCTTTCGTAGTGATATAACAATCGAAAACAGGTTATGAAATGTCCATTTCAAACTCGATCTCATGCTTCAGCGGGATCCCATCCATCCCGATCAAGGGAATGGCGGGTTTGAGCTTTCTGGATACATCCATGGCGTTGTGATGGATGCTGACCATGTCAAACCCTCTTTTTTGATAAAAACGCAGAGCGCGTATGTTATCATTGGTGGTGATCAGCTTCATCTTTTGGCATCCGGCGGTGCGGGCCGCGTCCACCGCCTTATTGACAAGTGCTGTACCGACGCCCTGATTCTCCCGTAGGCTGTCCAGCGACAAAATCTCGCACTCACCTGCTGATATACGTATGGTGACAAGGCCGATCATCTCGCCATCTTCCCATGCGATAAAGCCAGGTGCGTCCTTTAGATCCACCCGTTCCCCGCGCAGTATCATCTCTGTAGCATACCACTGCTCCATGAGGAAACGGTTGACCAGTAATCTATCCTCCTCAGATATCGGGCGTATTATAAACATGGACAACCCTCCTAAGCGGAATTGCAATCAAATCTTTCCTATCACTTTACAGTGTATGTATATTTTAATGCATAACTCAACGATGGTCACTATATATTTTGAATGATGTATGAGTCAGCAATTTCAAATATTCAATAAACACGAATTGATGTGGAGCAATCCACTCAAGAATATTAATCCAAGGAGGGGACATACATGAAAAAGTTGCTTGCCATTGCCCTGGCCTTTGTACTGCTTCTTTCCGCAACGCCTGTTTATGCTGAAGATGAATTCACCATCGTTGTGAACCTCAAAACCTTGTCCAGCGAATACTGGCAGACGGTGAAGAGCGGCATTGATGAAGCCGCCAAGGAACTCGGGTACACAATCGACGTTCAGGGTGCTGCAGCCGAAACCGAGATTGCAGAACAGGTCCAACAGTTGGAGACCCAGCTGGCCGCCAATCCCGATGCGATCATCATCGCACCCCTTGACGGAGATGCAGTGATCGGCGCGATAGAATCGTCCGGGTATCAGGGCCTGGTCCTCTTCTGCGACACAGATGCCAATTATGAGAAGAAGACTTCCTTCGTCGGCACATCAAACCAGGTCGCCGCATATTCCGGCGGTGTGTACGGTGTCAAGCTCGTAAGCGCTGACAAAGTCCAGGCCCTGATCATCTACGGCCAGGAGGGTGACAACACCTCCAACCTCCGCAAAGCAGGTTATGAGCAGGCGCTGGCTGAAGCAGGCCTCACCCCAGTCGCAATGCTGTCCGGCAATAACACGACCGACGGCGCTACCCGTGTCATGGAAGACCAGTTGATTGCCCATCCGGAGATCAATCTCGTGCTGTGCATGAACGACGACACTGCCATCGGTGCCTTGAACGCTGTGAAAGCCAACAATAAGCAAGGCATTACGATCATCGGCTTTGACGGCAACGAATCCGCCATTGAACTGATTGCTGCCGGTGAACTTACCGCCACCGTCGCACAACAGCCGAAACTCATGGGCTATCTTTCTGTCATGACTGCGCTGAAAGCGCTGAAGGGCGAAGCGGTCGAGAAAAACGTTGTTGTCGATACGGTCATCATCGACGTAAGCAACTACAAGGAATTTCAAAAATAGTACACGAAACATCCGTGTTTGACGACGGATCACAACTTTGCGGTGGTCCGGAGAGTAATCTCCGGATCACCCATCTTTTATCAACTTGAGTATCTGTCTTAACTTATAACTGCTTTGCACAGAACAGGAGCGGGATGGCAGAATGTCCGATTATGTGGTGGAACTTAAGCATGTCACCAAAAAGTTCCCCGGCGTTATCGCCATGCGCGACATGCACATTCAGCTCAGGCCTGGGGAGATACATGGGCTGATCGGGGAGAACGGCGCCGGTAAATCCACCCTGATCAAAGTGCTGACAGGTGTGTATATCCCCGAAGAGGGCGAAATGTGTGTGGATGGAAAAAGAGTCTCCTTCAGAAATCCGGTCCAGGCCCGGGAAGCCGGCATTGCCTGCGTATATCAGGAACTGAACATTGTAAAGATGCTGCCGGTCGTTGACAACGTTTTTATTGGGCGTAAGGTCGTAAACAAGTTTGGATTGCTCGATTACGCTTATATGCATGAGGAATCGCACAAGGCGTTGGAAGCGCTGGGCCATCCGGAAATCAATACCAGAACGGAATGCGGCAAGCTTGGTATCGGCCTGCAGCAAATGGTTGAGATCGCCAAAGCGGTATCTTTAAACGCCAGGCTGATCATTATGGACGAGCCGACTTCTTCCCTGGGTGAACAGGAAGTCAAGCAGCTGATGGACACGGTACGGACTCTGAAAGCAAAAGGCATTGCGATCCTTTTCGTATCCCACAAGCTGGAGGAACTTTTTGAACTATGCGATCGCGTGACTGTGATGCGTGATGGCGAGCATATCCTCACAGATGACATAGGCAAGGTGAATGAGAGCCTCCTCATTCAGGCGATGGTAGGCAGAACACTTAAAAATCAGTTCCCCAAAGACTTTGGCAAAAGGGGCGAATGTTTCCTGAAGGTTGAGCGTTTGAACCTCATCGGATCTGTAAGGGATGTGAGCTTCGAAGCTTACGGGGGTGAGATCCTCGCTTTTGCGGGGCTGGTTGGCGCTGGGCGGACGGAGGCCATGCGTGCAATCTTTTCTGCCGACAGGCCGGACAGCGGTGAAATCTATATCAAGGGCCGGAAAATGACTCTGAAAAACCCGGGGCAGGCAATCAAAAACGGCATTGCATATCTTACGGAGGACCGGAAAGGCCAGGGTCTGGTGCTGTCCGAACCTGTGAAGACGAACCTGATATTGGCGAATATCAAAAACTACCGCCGCGGACCGCTGCTGGACCACAGGAAGATCTGCTCTGTGAGCGAAGACAACGTCAAGACGCTGCGCATCAAGACGCCCACCATCAACGAGGTTGTGGTTCAGCTTTCCGGCGGCAACCAGCAGAAAGTGGTAATCGGTAAATGGATCAATTGCGATGCCGACATCTATATCTTTGACGAACCGACCCGCGGCATCGACGTCGGCGCTAAAGTCGAGGTCTATAACGTAATGAACCGGCTGATCAAGCAGGGCAAGTGCATCATCATGGTTTCATCTGAACTGCCGGAGGTTTTGGGCATGGCAGACCGCGTGATCGTCATGCGTGAAGGCCGTATCACGGCTGAGATCATTAGGGGCAGCAAGTACTTCAATCAAACAGATATTATGAAGGCGGCATGGGGAGGTGAGCTCACATGACTCAACCGGTCTCAAAAAAAAGATCAGGCATCAGTGATTTTGTTATGAAAATCGGGCCGCTTTTCGTGCTGGCAGCCCTGTACATCGCTTTTTCCATCCTGCATCAGGGCAAATTCATGACGATGGCTAATCAGATGAACATCTTAAAGCAAACAGCAGTCAACTGTCTGATTGGCAGCGGCATGCTGCTGAGCTTGATTACAGCTGGAATCGACCTGTCTGTCGGGTACAATGCGATCCTGGCCACGTGCACCATCGGGGTCATGATGCAGAATCTGAATATCACAAGCGCCTGGATACTGATCCCGGCGGCGGTTGCCATCTCCACCTTCGCTGGGTTCATAAACGGAGTTCTTCTGACACGGCTGGATCTGCCCCACCCCTTTGTTTCCACGCTGGGCATGAAGAATGTGCTGTGGGGCGTGGCGCTGCTGATCACATCTTCCAAAACCATTGGCTTTACAAACAAGGGGATAGAAAGTACCCTATGGATCGGCAAGGCGACTTTTGATGTGAACATATTTGGCCTTCAGCTGTTGACGGGATTTCCGGTAAGCTTCATCCTGGTCCTGGCGGTGTATATCATTTTCCACGTCTTCCTCAACCATACGGCGCTTGGCCGCCAGATCTATTGCGTGGGCGGAAACCCGGAAGCGGCCCGGCTGTCCGGCATACGCTCCAAGGATGTGCTTACCGTTGTGTATATGATTTCCGGCTTCATGTGCGGCATTGCCGGCGTCGTGCTTGCGGGACGGCTGAACACGGCCAACACCGCCTCGGCAGCATCCTATGACACAGACGCCATTGCCGCCTGCATCATTGGCGGTGCGTCGTTCCGGGGCGGTAAAGGCACGATTTGGGGCACACTGCTGGGCGCCCTGCTGATCTCAACCATCCGCAACGGTCTTAACCTGTTCAGTGCGGGCAACGACATCCAGTACATCGTCATCGGCGCGGTTATTATCCTGGCCGTCACTATTGATGTAACCCGCGGTAAGCTGGAGGCCAGGGCGCGCAAGCTGGCAATGATCTGATATCAATCAGTATCGCAATTGCCGCCAAAAGAGCCGGGAACGTGGCATCATACCTAACATTTCTCAATACGTTTCAGGTATTCTGCAAACTGGCGGGCGATTCTGGGAGACCTGCCGCCGCGCTCAATGGCGTACCTCTCCGCACGCAGTTCAAGATCGTATGTATCCGCAATGCCATACAGACTTGCCAGTTCATATACAATCGATAAAAATTGCTCTTTGTCCGGTTTTATGAACTTAACCGACAGTCCAAATCTATCCGACAGGGACACCTGCTCCTGAATGGTTTCGTTTGCATGGATCTCATCATTACTTCTGTCTGAGAATTTTTCACTTATCAAATGCCTTCTGTTGCTCGTGGCATATATAACGACGTTGGCTGCCCTGGCACTAACAGTTCCTTCAAGAATTGCCTTCAGCACCCCGATTTCTTCATGGTTCTTAGCAAACGAGAGATCATCTATAAACAGAATAAATTTCAATGGATTTTGATGCAGGCTTTCAACAACTGCCGGGATTTCCAGCAGTTGATTTTTTCTGATCTCTATCAGCCGCAATCCCAAGCTCGAACATTCATTTGCGACCGCCTTAACGGTAGATGATTTACCTGTTCCGGCGTCCCCATATAGCAGAGTATTAGCCGCCGGTTTCCCGTTCAATAATGCTTTCGTATTATCAATAATGGATTTCCGCTCCCGATCGTATCCGAAAAGGTCTGACAGCCTGACCGGATCAGGAGATGTGACCGGCGTAATTTCAGCATTCCGAATGGAAAACATGTGGTATCTGGAAAACATACCATAGCCCAAGGTGGAAACATGTAGAAGCATGGATTCATAATCCCCTATAAAGTCGGCCGGCCTGTTTTTCCATTCGGGCAAATAGCCTTCATAACTGATAGCCTTTTTCATTTCACTTCCGGTAAGTTGGGATATTTCCTCCAATATTTTTAAATCATTGACCAGGCATTGTTCCAAAACGGAATCCGCCGCTTCTTTACGGGCACATTTCATAACATACACATTCTGATCAGATGAAATTTTCTCCCAAATATAATCCGTCAGGTTTTCATTCTCCTGAAAGAGCCGGGATACGAATCCGGAATAACTGGCTATTCTTTCCACCATATTTTTGCTGCCCATCGAAAGAACTGCGGGCAGACAACATAAAACATCGTCTGCCAGCAGATTGCGAAAGATGACCAGGGAGTGAAGCTTTAAATTCAAGTCTTCCATATGGTCCAATGATATCGTCCCTTTCCGCATTGGAAAATTAAAATGTGCGACATAATCAGGAAACTTAGCATGTACCAGTATATCAGGCCGTTTCCCATATATCAATGCGGATCAACCTACATACCGCTTCAGATAGACCACGCGGCTTACAAAGTCGCCCTCAAGAGGGCAGCACAGCCCGGCGTTTAAAAGGGTCGACCCGGCATAGATTTCCCCCGTATCCGTTATATACCTTGCTTTACTGTTCAGCCCCTGAAGCCTTATCATGCGGCCCACCATATCTGTTGACGGATGGTTAACAAATATGAAAACAAGCGCCTCGTTCCTGTCGTTTGACACGTACTGCACCGCGCTTACCGGCCCATTATCCGGCGGGATCAGGCGGTATAGTTCACCGTTTTGTATGATATGCCGCCATGCTTTGTATTGTTTGATGAAGCAGGCGCATTCCTCCAGTTCTTCTTCGCTGAACTTGGATATATCAGCCCCAATGCCAAGGCTGCCGCACATGGCGCTGTGGAAGCGGTAGTTAAGAGGGCGCCTGCTCCATTCTTTTCCCCCCGGTGAATCCGTCACCCAGCACATCATAGCCGCGGGAGGATAGAATTGGGAAAACCCCTCTTGAATAAACAGGCGGGTATAGGGATCGGTGTTGTCGCTGGGCCAGGCCTCAACCGCATAGCGCAGTATGCCCAAATCCACCCGTCCGCCGCCGCCGGAACAGGCCTCCACCGCAAGGTTTGGGAAGGCTTTGCGCAATTTCTCCAGGAGGCCATAGACGGCTTTTGCATGGCCATACCACAATTCCTTCCCCTTCCCATCGGGTAGGCTTTGCATATCGGTAACAGCCCGGTTCATATCCCACTTTAAAAAGGAGATGTCATGATTGGAAAGAAGATCATACAGCATATTCCACAAATATTCCCGAACAGGGGCAAGGCTCAGGTTCAGCAGATACTGGTTGCGCAGCGTAAGCGGCTTTGCAACGGGATACCGGTAAATCCAGTCGGGATGGCTGCGGTACAGATCGCTGTCCGGGTTGACCGATTCAGGTTCCACCCATATGCCAAACTTCATGCCCCTGCTTTTTACATGATCAATCAATGGATCAAGCCCCTGGGGAAATTTCTGCTCATTGACCCACCAGTCTCCAAGCCCTGCTGTATCGCTGTTTCGCATTCCAAACCATCCGTCATCCACCACAAACAATTCGCATCCGATACGGGCGGCTTTATCCGCCAGGCGCATTTGCTGCTCTGCCTGCACATGAAAGGCGGTGGC
>JAEZJP010000138.1 GCA_023415715.1 Bacillota bacterium | reverse complement strand
TTTCCATGCAGAATCACTACAACCTGCTCTACCGGGAGGATGAGCGGGAACTGATCCCCATCTGCAAGGAGCAAAATGTTGCCCTCACGCCCTATAGCCCATTGGCCGCCGGACGGCTCTCCCGTCTTGAATGGACGGCCGGCACCCTCCGCAGCCAGACCGACAAAACCGCCATATCCAAGTATGACAGCACGCAGGAGTCTGATTATGGCATCGTGCTGCGGGTAAACGAGCTCGCCCAAAAGTACCATGCGACGATGACACAAATCGCGCTGGCATGGCATCTTAACAAAGGCGTGACGGCTCCCATCATCGGCGCGACCAAGGCAAAGTACTTTGACGATGCGGTGGGCGCATTTGACATTGCCCTCACGGCGGAGGATATCGGCTACCTCGAGGAATTGTACATCCCGCATAAAATCGTGGGCGCACTTGCGCATGCGTAAGCCGGGAACGGAAACTTCGAAAGGGAAGGTATCCATAACAATTTGTTAAGAAGAGGGATATCACATGACCATTACCGAGGTGGCGGACAAATACGGCCTGTCGGCGGGCACGCTGCGCTATTACGAGCGAATCGGTTTGGTCCCGAAGGTGACGCGTACCAGCGGCGGTATCCGGGACTATACTGAGGAAGACCTTCGCTGGGTCGAATTCATCAAATGCATGCGCAGTGCGGGCGTGTCCATCGAAACGCTGGTTGAGTATGTGGCGTTGTTTCAGTGTGGGAAGGTATCTATTCAAGCACGTAAAGCTCTTCTCATCGAACAGCGGCAGCGGATCGCAGATCGCATTGTGGAGCTTCAGGCGGCTCTTAACCGGCTCGACCATAAGCTGGATGGCTACGAGGAACGGATGTCCAAGATTGAGGAAAACCTGTATCATTCCCCCGATTAACGAGAGGTGCCTGGGGGTACAGAGGGCGGTTCTATGTGCCGGCGGAAGAAATTATGGAACAAAGAAAAAAGGCCGTATGTTCAAAACACTATCACCCCGGCCATGCAAAAAGCCCAGAGAATCAAGGTTCTCCGGGCTTTTCGCATATCAAAAGGCAAGCACTAAAGTAGAGTTATTGAGCCTGCCGTTCATCGGGAACATTCTGGATTGATGACTTGAAGGGGGCGCATCATTTCATTATCTTCATGGTCGATTATATGGCAATGCCATGCATAGCCCGGTTTATCGGCAGGGTTGAATGGATACAGGTTTATGCCAGGCACAGGACATTCCGCATCTTGCGGGGCGAAGCGGGCCCAGATCGTGGTTACTTGGCCGGGAAGAACCTGGATCGTATCTTTCCAGCCGTTCTCATGGGCTGGCGGATCTATCGGGCCGTCCAGCAGATAAGGCTCCACAGGCAATGTTTTCGTTGGATGGTCAAGCGGAGGTTGGCCGTTTATGGCCAGCCAATCACTCGTATATTGAGTCACCAGAAAATCCTGCCGGCTGACCAGGCGGAATTGAATCAGGTGAAGATGGATCGGATGTGTGCCCCCTGTCAGATTGACGAATTGCCACACCTCAGTTGACCCTGTAAGCGGCAGTTCTGAAACAGGAGCATCCCATACCTGTCCATTCAATAAAAGTTCCACTGGACTTTTTGCGTCGCCGACGATAGAAAGTATTAACGTCCGCTTTTTATCATAGCACGTGAGCGGGGGCAGGCAATTAAGGGTTCCAGGCAATGACGGCGGGGTGACAGCCGGCTTATTCAGCACAGTAAACTGCATGATTTGCCCTGTTGTCTTGGGATCAGGGGGGGCGCCGTTGGGGTATGGTGCATTGGCATTATTCGAAAGAATGATTTGAGTACCTGGCACTACATTGGAAAAATCCACGAGGATATCGGCCCGTTCGCCCGGTGAGATCAGCAGTGAAGCGAGTTGAACGGGCCTAGGCAGGTAACCGCCGTCTGTACCTATTTGTATAAACGGCATTTGATTCGAGAACATAAGGTTATAAAAGCGCGTACTGGATCCGTTCAGAATCCGAAAGCGGTATTGCCTGGGCTCAACATTCAAATTAGGCCATACCTTGCCGTTAACCATAATGGTATTGCCTAAAAACGCGGGACGCCAGTATGGGTGAATATTCGGATTTACGCCGTTACTTGGAAATAACAATGAACCGTCATTGTTAAATGACCTGTCTTGTATAGCAATGGGAATGTCGTATTTGCCTTGAGGCAGTACAGAATACTTGCCATCCAGGGGATTCTTCAAATCACGAATCAAATAGAAACCGGCCAGACCCATATAGACATTTAGACGTGTCATGCCCAAAGTATGGTCATGATACCATAAAGTGGCTGATTCCTGATCATTTACATAATGATAACGGGATTTTATAAAAGCTGGTCCGGTTATTGCTTCCCCTGCGGTGAACCATGCTTCCGGGAATCCGTCTGAAGATGGCTCTGTCTCCCCTCCGTGCAAGTGTGTTACTATCGGCACCGGTCTTTGAGCCAAAGGATAGCCCGGAGGAAACGGTTGAAACGGTGGCTTTGGCATACCCATTTGATTCGGGTCGGCCCAATGAAGGGTAGGATCAACAGCCAGCGGTTGCGCTCCGGTTAAATTATTCACCCATTGCACATGAACCGGAATGTGGCGGATAGCCTCAAAAGTGGGACCGGGTGAGGATCTATAATCCTGAGTAATGTCTCCGGTCGAACGGTCTCTTACCTTTCCGCCATAACCATAAACAGTTGTTTCGGGAAAGCCTGCAGGCAGCATCTGCTGGGAAAATTGACTGACCGTTACCAAATAATTGTGGCTTAAAAAGCCGGAATACGGATCTTTATGAATAATTGGTTCAAATGTGGGAGGGATGGCCAACTGATTAACAAATATGGGAATGTTGTTTGGATCAAGCGGAGTGGGCATCGGATATACCCTCCTCAAAAGCATATTGGCAGATACGCTGATGCATCTGCTGCTACAGATGTTGAAGAACTTTCGGGTTATTCCTGTTTAAGGTAGGGAACCGAAGCGAAGTCTTGGCATCGCCCTGTCATGTTGAGGTTTGACCGGGATCTGCAAGGCTTCCTGAAACGTAAGATCAGTTGCTGGGGGAGTACTATCACAAAATATGCAATCAGATAAAACCAGTGTATCAGAACCGGTTTTAAGGAAACCTGGTCACCTTAAAAAGGCAGCACCTGGCCCCAAAGAATTCAAGTTTCATTCTTAATAAAATATCCAAGTTTACTCTACACATATAATGTAGAAGGATAGTTTATGAATAATTAATTTGCGCATCAGATCAAAAACGCCACCCAGTCTAATGCCGGGTGGCGTATAAACCTCATTTTCTTTTGGCCACTGTGAACGGAATGCAACCATTTTATAAAAGAAAGCAGCTGTATGCGGCCATCATTTAGCGCAAAGCCGCTTCGATTTCCGCAAGGGTGTCTTCCATAAGAACATAGCCCGAAGCTTTTGCATTTTCCACCACTTGCTCCGGCCTGCTTGCACCAATCAGGGCGCTGGCTACATTCGGCTGCCTCAAAACCCATGCAAGCGCCAATTGCGCCATGGGAATGTTCAGCTTCTCAGCTATGGCTCCGATTTTTCGCACCTTGTCAAGCGTGCCTTCATTCAAAAGGCCCTTGATGAAGCGGTTCATCTTGTCATTGGCCGCGCGGCTGTCAGCGGGAATATCGCTGAGGTTCTTGTATTTTCCTGTAAGCAACCCCTGAGCGAGCGGCGAAAAAACCACCTGCCCCACACCATGTTTTTTGCTGACAGGGATGACCTCTTCCTCGATCTTGCGATACAGCATGTTATACTGCGGCTGATTCACCACAAACCGGTCCAGCAGATACTTATCCGCCACATGCATAGCTTCTTCAATTTGCGCCGCGCTCCATTCGCTGATGCCCGCATACAAGACCTTCCCCTGGCGCATAAGGTCATTGAAGGCCCTCAGGGTTTCTTCCACCGGCGTTTCGGGATCGTAGCGGTGGCAATAGAGGATGTCCACATAGTCAAGCCCGAGCCTCTTTAAACTTGCGTTTGCCTGTTCCAATACATGCTTTCTGTTTAGGCCCCGGTCATTGGGTCCTTCCCCCATAGGGAAGAACACCTTGGTGGCCAATACATAGGAACTCCTGTCATACTTTTTCAAAGCCGCCCCTACGACTTTTTCCGCTTCTCCGCGGTTATAGGCATTGGCGGTGTCGAAAAAGTTGATCCCCAATTCGTATGCCTTGTCTATGGTCCGAGCGGCGGTTTCATTTTCCACCGCGTTCCCGTAAGTAAGCCAGCTTCCAAGGCTGATCTCGCTGACCTTCAGGCCCGTATTACCCAGCCGCCTGTATAACATGATCTCACTCCTTTTTTCAGATTCCTTGCCGTAGACATATGTGTTACTTTACCTGAAAGAACTCAATGACCTCGCCGTCGGGGCCTAAAACAAACGCATTGCATACCGCCATCGTGCCCAAAAGAAGATCCTGCGGCTCGCTCTGTGCAAGAGCGCCGGCCTTGCGCGCCTTTTCATATGCCGCCCTTGCATCATCTGTGGCAACCGCGATATGAGCCCAGTGCGCGTTTGTTTCCGCTTCGCCATTGCCCTTGGGAATGATCTCTACAACAGCATTGCCGCCCAGGTCCACAAGGTAAATCGTCTTGCCAGTATTCCCCATGGGAAAACTGAACGTGATCTCTCCCCCGAGACCATCGGTATAAAATTTGAGGCTTTTCTCCCAATCCTGAGCGTACAGGCCGATGTGATGGTAACCGTTGAATTTCATACTCATACCTCATCTTCCTAATCTAGTACTATATCTTCATCATAAACCTTCACCTTAACTCTAAGTCAATAAATAAATGAAAATTACGGCGATGGCATCTCTTAAAATATCAGGACGTATATAAACAAGAGACCCGCCGTCCTTGGCGAGCCTCTTTACTATCCGCTCTATGCCCGTTCCTTACAAAGCTTAGGCCGGTTTCCGCTTTGGCAAATGGCTCTTCCCGTACAGTAAGGTCATTACAGCGCATATTGCGCTCATCAAAAACAGAACGCGCATGCTGCCAAGGTCCATAGAGGTTTGAAGCCATCTTTGCACAAGGCTGCCCAGCATGGCTGAGCCGTACCCTGTAAGGCTGGCTAATGCCGCCGTTACACCAAGGTATGTCGTTTTGCCATCCTGTGGGCTTGCGTCATATTGCAGGTTAAGCCCCGCCATACCGCCGGCCGCGCCGCCGGCAGCCGAAACCGCCATCAGTATGGGCGCTATCATTTTCGCCATGCCGGGCGGCACAAGAAACCAGCCAATGTTGCAAAGAGCCGTGATCCCCCCGCCGCAGAGTACAACCGCATGCCAATACGTTTTGTCCGCAATCCGGCCCCACAACCATATGCCAAGCATGCCAACCAGAGAGCATACGATCCCGACGGCGGTAATGAAGCTGTGATTAAGCTTCAAATACTGTAATTGGTAGACGGACAGGAAGGGTCCGGAAAGAAAGCTTGAAAAATACGAGAGTATATTAAATACCAGCACCGGGCGAAACACGGGATTTTTCAAAGGGCCCATAAGATACGCCCATTTCATGGAAGACACCGGCTTGCTGGGCGGCTCATGCATGGTGAACATCATCACGGTGTCAACAATAGAAAACACGATGCAAAAGCCGTATACGACCACATATCCGTAAAGCGACATTCCATTGCCTGTAAAGTAGTCCAATTGCCGTGCCATACCATAGGAGACCAGGGCGGTCAATAAGGTCGCAATAATATCCTTCCAGGCGAAATAACGCCCGCGCCCTTTTTCCGGGCCAAGCTGCAATACCCACTGGTTGAGTGCGGGCGTCACAAATCCTGCGGCAAGAAAGGAAAACAGGTATAGCGCAAATACGAACATCAGCCGTCCGCCATAACCGTGAAAAAGAAAAGGGGCAAGCACGGTAAAGCCCATGGAAAAGCGGAACGCAAAGCATATGGCGATAACGGCAAGCTTTCTGTACCGCAGCCGCTCAAACAAAAAGGGCGATACCATCTGCAGAACGCAGCCCAGGGTCGGTATGGCGGTGATCTGCGCGATCAAAGCTGGGCCGGCTCCAAGATACGTTAAAAAACCCGCTAGAAAATTCCCTGTTCCCAAGGAAAACATAGCTGCCGCAATGGCTCCCTGTATAAGCAGAATGCGGCGGCTCTTTTCCATCTGCTGTTCAGTTGGAGGTGTGATTGGAAAAAATAATTCTTTTGCTTTCATGCTTCCTGTATGAACTCGATCTCCTCGCCGTCAAAGCCGGTCACATATGCAAACCACATATTCACTTGTTCAGGGGTAGCCTCCACAATATCCGCAAAGGTGGGCGGAAGCTTGGGTTTGGCCCCGGCTTTCACCGCCCGCGCGTAGCTAAATTGGATATCATTCGTGTTGATGGCCACATGCATCCAGCGGCCGATGGCGGGCAGTTCCTTTTCCTTCTCCTCAAACACCTCAATGCAGCTGCCGTCCCCCATATCCATCATATAGACCCGCTGGCCTTTGCCCCAGGTGTGCTTGACGGTAAAGCCAAGCCCCTCCTGATACAGGCGCACCGTTTCGTCAAAATGGGTGGAAGACATGCCGATATGATGAACGCCATTCGGTTTCTGATTCATACGCTTTCTTAACCCCTTCTCAAAAATTGCGCCAGTCCAGCATCATGCTGGTGGGCTTCATGCGGGGAATGGAGATCTCACTGTATACACGGTTGCAATCTTTTGGATCGCGAAGCTCATACATAGAAGGATTCACGATTATTTTGCCGTCGGCAATCAGCTGCATGGCGGTTTGGATATG
The DNA here is from genome assembly GCA_023415715.1 of Bacillota bacterium. GTDB lineage: Bacteria > Bacillota > Clostridia > Christensenellales > Aristaeellaceae > JAEWAH01. Next base: position 12,581 of record JAEZJP010000138.1, on the reverse strand, counting down.
GTAGTAATTGCCGTGTGGCTCAAACTCCGTGCTCTTTTTGGGCAGATACCACTCCCAGCCGCCGTGCAGGCTTACATAGGCGTAAAACAGGTCGTACAAAAGGGTATGGGCATCCCAATCGCTGGTCTTGTGCCAGGGAACCCCTACCTGGAAGATATCGCTGCCTGGCCGCATAAAGGGGATCGCATCCCGCAGCGCAAGCTCGTTGCCGCTGCATTCCAGCATGCCGCCTGCCTTCTTTGTAAGCTCTGGCCAAATGGCCAATTTTTCACCGATATTTTTCAGGTTCGTTTCGGCGGCGATTGCGCGGCGCTCCGGCGAAGGATCAACGGCGAATACCTCAAAGCCCATGCAGGTGAGTACCTGGGCACACATCAGCCCAACCAGCCCCAGCCCGGTTACAATGATCCTGTCCACAGGCTTTGCCCGCATGCGGTAGATGGAGGTCATGGAAACGGCCGCGTAGCGCCCAAACAGTGCCTTTTCCGGCTCCACGCCTGCGGGCACAGGCACCGTGTCGTCCTGGTCCGCCATAACATATAGGGTATGGTTTTCCCCGTGATAGAACAAATCCCCCGCCTTGTATTTGGTAACGCCCTCCCCCACCTTAAGTACCTTGGCAATGGAGGAAGAACCAGTCTGCATGGGATACTGCTCCGGCCTGAACTGTTGGGTGAACCCGCCCCGCTCGCTGCCTGTGGAGATGAGGGAAAGCAGATTCTGCCCAAGAATCTGATTAGGCTTGAGTGTTTCATCCAGTTCTCGCTCCACAAGGGCTGCCTGTTCTTTTTGTATAAATGTAACCCGATAATCTTTGAGCATAATCAAGCCTCAACATCAAATAATGGAATATTTCCGCGAAAATCCTTGGTTTGCGTAACGGCCCCGGTGGCGATCCACTCGCAGGCACGCACGAACATGATCCTGTGTTCAAGCGGCATCCAGGAGACCATGGTGTTTTCGCCCAGTCCATGGCCCGTATAATAGGGCCATACATGCCCGAGGCCCTGGTTGTAGGTGCGCCCTTTGCCAAAGCGGCCGGTGATTGCAATGGGCTCCTCCCGGCCGGTACCCGCCTGGCCGTGGCGGGAGATGATGGCGGAGTCCGAATAGGCCGTAGCCAGAACTTCGAAAGGCACATTATGGGGATTTTCCATGGTGCAGAACACTTCATCCCGCGTGTCAAACCCGGAAAGCCCCTGCATAATAGGATGATCCGGCTGCGTCACACTGATATGGAAGTTGCCGAAATCCCCATGGCTTGTTTTTTCCCGCCATACAAACCCGGCCATGCGCTCAAACCCTTCCCAGGGTGCCATTCCCGCGGCCGGCCAATAGCAGGGATGGTCGCCGTGCATCAGCAAAAAGCCGGCACCGGCTGCCACCGCGTCTTCCAGCAGCTTTTGTTCCTGAGGAACATTGAAGCGCCAGTTGCCGCAATTGAAAATGAACGCATCTGCTTCATTGATCCTGCTCGATTGAAAATAATCGTCAAAGCCGATATCTGAAAGGCCCGGCCCGTCGCAGACCAATAGCACATCAAAGCAGCCGGCGACGCTTAACAGCCTTAATGCCCCGCGGGCAATGCGGTGCACGTCGTGGCCGCCCATGTGCACGTCTCCCAGCAGATAGTGCAGCTTAATCTTCTTCATAATCCTGTGCCTTGCCCTTTCATAGGTTGATGGTCAACGGAGGATCGGGATCCACTCGTCTGGATGATTGCGGGCCAGTTTTGCCGTATCGATGAGCGAAATGATCTCCAGCGTTTCCTCTTTTCTAACCGGCAGGATGCCATGTACAAAAAAGTCCAGGATGGCCTTCATCAGGTTTTCATAGAAATTGCTGTCGTCACTGTGAAGCCGCCGCCCCGTTTCCCCGTCGCTGACCATGAAGTTGAATTCCGCCCAAGGCTGCGGCGTTTGGGTAAAGCTGGCCAGTCGCCCTTCGCCATAATCCAGGGTTAGCTGCGTCACCGCGCTGCCAACTTTAAATGCCTTCATCCGTTTTACGCCTGTGCCCATGACGGCCACGATGGGCTCCAACTGGTGCACTGCATAGTTTTCCAGGCTGTGGGGGCCTACGGTGGATATAAACTGCGTCGGCCCTTTGCGCTCTTTCAAGTAATCGATCACATGCTGGCAATAGCGCTGGGCGGAGGAAGTAAACACGGGCGTATGATGCTCTTGGGCGATATCAAACAACTTCTTCGCGGTTTCAAGATTGTGTGCGAAAGTCTTGTCCACAAAGACGGGTTTGCCTGAAGCAAGGGGCTGCGGGCAGACGGTTTCATGAAACCTGGAATCATCCGCTGCGATCACCATGATGGCATCCACACTGTCGAGCAGTTCCTGCATGCTGTCAGTCTTTTGTACATTTTGCTCTTTGCACCACTGCCTGCTTGTCAAGCCGCCCTCCGCGTCCTTCATGCCGAAGGCGGCCGTCACCTGCGCCTCATACCCGTATTTTGCGATCGCCTGGCGCAAAAACGTTGGATAATTGTTGGCATGCCAGTTGTCCAGGTAGTAGTCCACAAAACCGATCTTAAGCATGTGTCTCCTTTGCAAGCTCAGCCACCAGGGTGAACCATTTCCCCGCAACGGTGAGCCACGCTTCTTTGTATGTCGCGTTGTTTGCCTGGGGCCAGTAGGGAATGTCCTCATTATCCCTTGTCTCAATACCCACAGGCAACTGCCCCGTCATACTCCCTGGCAGGAAAACCGCCTGTTCGGGGTAGTTGTGCCCTTCCCCGTACATCAGCGACTGGCAGAAGGGATTTTTGCCCACCACCCAATAAAGCTGCTCCCGGGCGATATTCAAAAGGCTTTCGTCCTTCAATATATTGGCGCAGACCGCGGCGGCTTTGCCGGTGGAAAGGTGCACCGCGGAGTTGCCCCGGAAGGAGAACCATACGGGGAACCGGCGCACATAATGCTCTTCATCCAAGGGGATTCCCTGTTTCAATTGTTCCCGGAAGTCCTCCTCCATGGCCGCACCTGCCTGCAGATGCTGGCGGGTCATGCTTTCCCCGTCGCTGCCTTCGTTTACGTGATACACGCCGCTAGGCAGCATGCCCCAAGGCGCTGAATACGTCATGACCTTCTTTAGATATCCGCCGAAAAGCCGTACGGACTCCAGCCATTTTTCCAGGTCCTTATGATCGGGCTGCGTTTCTAGCAGAAGCTGCAAAGATTGCATAAACACCGCGTCCCGCGACTGGTGGGTGTAATGCTGTATGATGCGGTGATCCTTGTCCCGGTAGAAAAATCCCCGCAGGCCGTCTTTCCCCAGGGGCTTTATGCGCTGGCAGCCAAGCGTGTACCCGATGGCCTCAGCGGCCTTTTTGGCGTATGTCTCCTCACCTGTCAAACGGTAGAGCATACTGGCGGTCCAGCTCATGGTGGCCATATACTGGGCAGGCGAGGTGTTCAGGCTGTGCTCCCACTGGATGGGCTGTTCCGAAAAGCCCTGCCGGCTGAATTTCTCCAAGGCGAAGGTGAAATCTTCCCTGGCGCAGCTTAACAGCCGGTCGCACAGGGGTTCGTCATCCGCAAGCACCATGGCAGCTTTGGCATAATAGCCCGCGTAGAGCAGGTTGTCAAAGGAATTGTCGTGCACTCGTGCGGGCCTGTCGTCAAAGGTGCCAATATACCCGTCGCTCCAGTGGACAATGCCGGCGCTGCTGGCGTAGGATCCATCCCCAAAGCGGCACTTCAAAAGAAAATCCAGGCCCCAGCGGGCTTCTTCCTCCAGGCGCAGGGCCAGCTGCCTGTCCGTAGACTTGGCTGCTTCGGCCATCTCCAGCAGGGCAAACACCACGTCCCCCGTTTGCAGAGTCTGCTGGGACAAATCCCCCGCGTCGTGCCAGCCGCCGCAGTAAGCCAATGTTTTGCCATCGTGACGGGCAACAATGTCCCCGTGGCAGCTTCCGTGCATGCCGGCAACCGGCGTTCCGCAGCGCTCACAGAATACAAAGTTGAGCGCTTTCCACACGCTGCTTCCCCAAATGCCTTCCCCTACTGTAAAAGGCCGGGTACGGCTTTCGCCGCATACGATCACATATTGGCCAGGCTCATGAAACTTAGTAAAATCCAGCACGTCAAAGCTGCCGTCTAGCGTTACTTTCCTTGCGGCCGTCCCTTCAAAGGTGGTTTCCCCGCTTACACGCACAACCTTAAATACGGCCGGCTTTTCGCCGGAAGCCCGCATCACGGCTGTCTTTGAACCTTTTAGCTCATACCCGCTCATGCTGTAGGCGATCTTCCCGCCGGCCGGAACCCAGCCGTGGACAAGCTCCGGCTCGTTAGCCTTCTCAAGAAGGATTTCCCCGATGTCAAAACGCCAGGTTTCGCCCATGGTGCGTTCCCGGCCAAAGGCCGCGCGCTCAAAGCATAGCATGGTAATGCGGTCCCTGGGCAGCTCCGGAATTTCCAAAAAACACTCGTTCCATTTGCCGTTGATAAGGTTGATTTCGTGACGGCCTTCTCTAAAGTAGGGATCAGGGATCTTGACCGCCCCGTCGTTTTGATACAGCAGATCGATATTCACAGCGTAAACGCCCGGGCAGTCGGGATAGATCCAAAAGTGGATGCGGTTATATTCGCTCAAATCCTGCCCGCCCACATCATAGATGGCGTGCTGACGGAAAAAGGGCGTATAATCCCCCTCCGGATTATCGACAGGCCAGGCGTTCCAGGCGGTGGGGGCCTCCATGCGCATGCTGACGTTACCAGCGGGGGTCACGCACCCCGTATGGCTTAAGGTGCCGGGGCCTTCGTTTTTCCACCCCTTGGCGCTTTTCATATCGCACAATACGCTTTGGGATAGAACCCTCTTGGAAAGGCCGATCTGCTCCAGGGAATTGCTTAAATCCAGCGGCAGCGCCTTGTGCAGGCATCCCGTATCCTCGATCTTTTTGCGCAGCTCCCCATCAATGGCAAAAGGTGTTTTCATAAAGCGCTCCCTTACTGTTAAAACCTGCCCGCGACACGGCTCGCCGCGTCAGCATCCAGCAAAAATTCGCAATTGGGGTGAAGCTGCAAAACGCTGGCGGGAATATCCTCCGTCACGGGGCCAAGCAGCATTTTTTCCACGATTTCGGCTTTGTGGCTGCCTTTGGCGATCAAAACGATTTTTTTGGAGTGCATGATGGTACGTATGCCAAGCGTCAGCCCGCCCAGGGGATAATCGTCGGCTACATTTGTTTCCTTGCGCACCCTGGCCTCAAAAATCTCGTCCATGGGGGATACCCAGGTCTCGCTGCCAAAGGGCGTTCCCGGCTGGTTAATGCCAATATGCCCGTTAAAGCCAAGCCCCAGCATCTGCAGGTCGATACCGCCCCTTAATTCCAGCGCCTTTTGAAAATCCCGTGATTCCCGCTCAAAATCGTCGGACATGGTGGGGGGCATAATAAAATTCTCTTCCGGAATGTTAAGCGGCCCCGCGATCTGCTCCTTGATCATGGTGTAGCAGCAGCCTTTGTAACTGCGGGGCAGGTTTGTCAGTTCATCCACGTTAAACAGCGTGATTCCCGACACATCAAAGGGATACTGTCTATAAATATCGCTTACGATCCTGTGCATGTTCATGGTGGTCTGGCCCGTGGACAGCCCGATCACCGCGCGGGGGTTTTTCATCATTTCGCCGATAATGCACCAGGCGGCAATGCGGTCAAAATCAGCCTCGTTTTTTGCGATCGTCACTTTGAGCATACAGTGTTCTCCTTTCACACACAAACAGCGTTTTTCTTATGCGATGGAATCCATGGCCAAGGTGCAGGCGCCAAGCAGCCCGATCATATCGGGATCAAGCTTTGTCAGCTTCACGCCGCCGGTGACAAAGCGCATGGTATTGGCATGCAGGTACTTCTCGATCCTGGGAAACAGCATCCCGTCCGCAACCACCCCGCCGCCCAGTACCACAGTGTCCGGATCGGTGGTCCTGGCCAGGTTCATAATGAGGTTGGCGATCCCTCTGGCGGCGTTATCTGTCAAAATGCCGCACAGTTGATCGGTATCCGCCTTTTCAAACACCTCGCGCACGCTCACCCGCTCGTTTCCGTCGGGAATGGTAAGCAACGTATCGGGATACGAAGACTTTAGCAGCCGGGCGCACATATCGATCCCGGTGCCGGCCGCAATGCTTTCCACACAGTCGGTACGGCCGCAGGCGCAAGGTACGCCCACCTTTACCCCCACCTGCACATGCCCAACTTCGCCGGAATTGAAGTGCCCGCCGCGTACAATGCGACCGCCCGTTACGATCCCTGCAGCAAGGCCTGTTCCCACGTTGATATAAATAAAGTTCCTGGTTGTCTGCCCGAAGCCAAAGCGCATTTCGGCGCGTGTGGCGCTGCGCACATCGTTGTCGATGGTGCAAGGCAGTTTATAGCGCTTGGACAATAGTTCCGCCAAAGGGATTTCCTCGGTACGCTGCTTGTCGATTTGAAACCATGTTCCGCTTAAACTGTCCACCCTGCCTATAAGCCCCAGCCCCATTGCCAGGACCGGACCCAGTTGCTTGCCGCCGCGGTTTTCCATGTAATCGTCCACGGCATCCGTGATACGCTCAAGCGCCTGCTTTTGATCAAGATAACCCGAAGCATATTTCCGGTATTCCAGCAGCCTGCCGCTTGCATCAGCTTCGCCGACCAGCAGCTTTGTTCCTCCAAGATCTATCCCCAAATAAGTGCCGTATGTTTCCTTAGGGTTCAATCGTATCACCTCAGTCCGGTCGGAAAAGCCGTTATGCAAGCGGTACCAATGGCGTATTTCCAACCTTTGATAACAAATCGGGATTGCAAAACCAAAGAACGTTTACTATAATAAAGCTACCCGGCAGTGGGAAAATATTCAAACGGAGCATCATGGTGAAGAAAAATCAAAACGGAAATCCCTTATCGAAGAAGAAAACCACAATCTATGAAATCGCGGAGCAGGCCGGCGTGTCCATCACCACGGTTTCACGCGTACTGAACAATAGTTCGCTGGTATCCGAAAGTACGCGCAAGCTGGTGCAGGCGGTGATCGAGAACAACCATTTCTCCCCCAACGCCCTTGCCCAGGGGCTCAGCAATAATGAAAGCAGATCTATCGGGGTCGTTTTGCCGGATATAACGAACCCTTACTTTTCATCGCTGTTTCTGGAAATCGAGCGCTATTCCCTGGAGCAAAACTACTCCGTTGTACTCTTTAACACCCTGTATGGCAGCTTCAGCCAAAATTTTAAGAAGACGATCGCCGAATCTACTTACTTTAAAATGATCATGGACAAGAGGCTTGACGGGGTGATCATCACAGGCGGTCAGTTGGACAGGGACGTGATTTCGCCGGAGTATCTAGCCTCGCTGAACGAATTGCAGCAGGAGCTTCCCGTTGTGATCATCGGCCAGCGGTTTCATGGCGCCAACTGTGTTTTCGTTGAGCGCGGCCTGGCAAGCGGCGTACTGGCTGCCATACGCCACCTGTGCGCCCTGGGCCACAGGCGGATCGGCTTTTTAGGGGGCGAGCCGGGCGTGCGCATTACCACCGACCGTTTTGCCGCCTATAAGCAGACATTGGAAACCATGAACCTGCCCTTTAACCCGAAATATGTACATTTTTCAGACTACTACATTCCGGACGGCTATGCGGCGATGCAAGCCCAGCTGCATTCCGAGCAGCCAACGGCTTTTATCGCCATCAACGACATGGTGGCGCTGGGCGCCATCCGCGCCATAACGGACGCAGGTCTTAAGGTACCTGAGGATATCGCCATCGTCAGCTGCGACTCGTTTTACTTCGGCGAATATACCGTGCCGCGCTTGACTTCGCTGGACCAGCAGAACGACTATCTGGGCCGCCTGGCCATCATCAGCCTCATCAACCTCATGAAAGGGCTGAATGAAGAAGTGCCCATCAGCCACAACCCAAGGCTTGTGGTCCGGGAAAGCTGCGGGGCACAGCTGGGCATACGCCATCTGGACTGAGGCCGAAATAAGGCCGGTCAGCGGTGCTCGTCTTCCTCGCGCATTTCAAACTGGCTTTTTGTAAGACGCGAGTACAGCCGGTCGGCGGCCACCAAAGCCACAGCCGCGATCAACTCGGCCTGTTTGAGCGTTTCCGGGTCTTTTCCGAACAAGCCTTCAAAGTTGCCGCCGGGCATGGTCAGTTCCTTTTTAACTTCCTCCAGCAGCTGGGTATAATCCAAACGGTTCATGCTGGCCTCCTTAATGTCACATTTCAGGCGCTTCCGAAAACAAATCCGGCAGCGTCACCGGAGCATTCGATAATTGCATGTCCCCTATACAATCATTCAAGCGCACAAACTCAATGGTTTCCCCCGAAAGCCCGAGGCGTTTCGCTTCCTGCTCCTTTTCTCCATGCGTCAAAAAACCGAAGCTGCTATAGGCTTTGGGATTTTCAGCATATTGCCCGCCTGTGAAAAGTTCCAGCTCACGCAAATCATTCAGCCGCATCGAGCAGCCCCATTCCCAGTCCACTTTCAAAACAGCGCCAAGTTCCTCATAAAAGCGGATGCTGGCAGGCATATCGGGCACCGTCAATGCGACATGCACGAAATGCTTCACATAGCAGCTGCCGATCATCGGCTCGCCAAAGCTGCCGTTTTTACGCATGATCCCCCAGAACTCGATTTCCTCCCCCGAGGGCGCGCGCACAAAGGCCATGCGCAGATTTTTGTAGGTATAGGGCTTGGGGTCGCTTTCCCGGCTAGGCACCGCGCCAAACTCCAGCGCACGCGTAAAAGCAGCGTCTACATCCCAGGTGTTGTAGCATACATGGGTAATGCCGCACAAGTCCCCTTCCCGGGTGCCGCCTTCATGAAAGAAGAGCAAAATGCCATCCGGTGTGGCAATCACCGCTTCTTTTTCGTCACGATGCGTTAGCGTTAGCCCAAGGCCCCTGCAATAAAACCGTATGGCCTCATCCATGTCAGGTACGAGGATCCGCACATGGCTGAGCCCGTCCACCTTGTTCACAGCTATTCACCTATCCTTTGAGGGCACCGGTCGTGACGTTCACGTAATACTTCTGGCACAGGATGAACAAAACAACTACGGGGACCACCGCCAGCACTGTACCTGCCGCCACATTGGTAAACTTGTAATTGAATTGCCCGCTGATGTGCTTGAGCCCGGTGGCCACAGGGTACTGGTCCACATTCAAAATCAGCAGCGGCCACAGGAACATGTTCCATTTGTTGATAAAATCCATGATCACAACCGTGGCTACAGAAGGAAGGATCTGCGGCAGCATAATGCTGCGCCAGATGCGGAACTCCTTCGCGCCATCGATGCGTGCAGAATCCATCAACTCTTTGGGGATCGCCATGTAAGCCTGCCTTAAAAGAATAATGCTGAACACATTGACGGAGTTGGGAATGATGACGCCAAGAAAATTCCCGCCAAGGCCCATCCGCTGAATGGTGATATAGTTCACCACCAGCCCCGCGGCGGCCGGTATGATCATGGTGGCGACCAGCGAGGTATTCACCATCTTTTTCCCGTAGAAATCCATCTTGGCCAAAGGATAGGCGCACATGGCCCCGAAAATTGCGTTCAGCCCAACGCCGCCGCCCGCGATGATCAAAGAATTAACAAGCATCCGAAAGATGTCCAGAAGCTTGAATACGCCAACGTAGCTATCCCAGGAAAAATGCTTGGGAAAAAGGTTCAGGGTATAGATGTTTTCACTGGACTTGAAAGAGGTGGACAAAAGCCACAAAAATGGCCCGGCGCAGACAAGCGCCGTAAGGAGCAATGCGGCGTACATCAGCAGCGTGACTACGCTTTTTTTCAGCGCTTTTCGCTGCTTGACCAGCGTTGTCAAAATATGTCCCCCGCTTTCTTGTTATAGTAATTCAACACGATGCTGAACAGGCACGTAAGCATGGCCAGCACGATGCCGACCGTTGCGGAATACCCGAAATCAAACTTGGTAAAAGCCTGGTAGTAAGCGTAAAAATTAATGACGTAGGTGGCCTTGTCCGGCCCGCCCGAGCCGTTGGTGATGGTGAACACCACGTCGAACACGCCCACCGCGGCGATCACGGACACCAGGGAACAGAACCAGATGGTGGGCTGCAAAAGCGGCAGACGAATGCGCCAGAAGCTGCGCAAAGCACTTGCGCCATCGATGCGGGCCGCCTCCATCAATTCCTCCGGGAATGTCTGCAGCGCGGATAGATAGATCATCATGTAGTAGCCCAGTCCCTGCCAGATGGTGATAGCCATCATGGTGGAAAGCGCCAGCTTGGAGCTGGACAGAAAGCGGATAGGCTGCTGGATGAGACCGACCTGCGTAAGCCATGTATTCATAATGCCGTTTGGATCAAAGATGAATTTCCATATAATGGACACCGCAACCATGGAAGTGACTACCGGAAGGTAGTACAAAATGCGGAAGAACTTGCTTCCGGGCATCTTGCGGTTCAAAACCAGCGCAAGAAGAATGGACAAGAGCTGTAAAATGGGAACCACAATCACAAACCGGCAAGAGTTCCAGAAAGCCTTCCAGAAATCCGAGTCGGCGACAAGGCGCCTGAAATTGTTAAGCCCCACAAACTCCGTCGTGCCAAACACCGAAAAGTTTGTAAATGCCAGCGGAATGCTGAACACGATGGGATAAAACACAAAAACCAGCAGTATCGCCATGGCAGGCGCCATAAATGCCCAGGCAACCATTGTGGAGCGCCATTTACTCTTGTTTCGCATGCTCATGTTCCCTTCCAGGTTTGGAGCTTGGGATATCCCGCATCAAACTGCGGGCTGCCCTGATACGGGGCGGGAGACGGACAGTTCAGGCTTCCCCTTGAGGGGAAGCTATCGGCGAAGCCGACTGATGAGGTGTTCATCAGATATTCCCAATCAAACACCTCATCCGGCGCTGCGCGCCACCTTCCCCTCAAGGGGAAGGCACAAACACTTTGTGCATATTTGCATCATGGGATGCGTAAACGCATCCCATGATGGCACTGGATTGTTTAGGGGAGTATGAAAAGGTTCATTACTTCTGGGCAGCCTGGGCAAGGATCTCGTTCACACGGGCTTCGGCGTCGGCGATGGCCTGGGCCGGATCCGTCTCGCTGGCAAAGATGGCGTCCATGATGTTGTCGATCTCGCGCTTCACGTCATCGTCGTTTTCCAGGCCCAGTGTCATGTCCACGGCCTTCTGGGCGGACTGGGATGCGTAGAAGTTCGCCTGGCCTTCCAGGGATTCCATATCGCTCTGGAAGAAGGGATCGGCAGCAGCCTGCTTGGTGGTGGGGAAGATGGAAACCTCATGGCAGAAGGCCAGCTGGTTTTCATCATTGGTGATGAAATTGGCAAAATCAAGCGCCTCGGCAGGATGCTTTGTCTGCTTGGAGATAACCAGGTTCATGATCGCCTCGCCGCTGACTTCCGCAGGTCCGAGAACCGCAGCATTAACGCCGGTGCTGTTCAGAATGTCGGGCGCCTCGTCCTTCAAACGGGTCACGGTCTGCGGGCCGCCAACGATCATGGCGAGCATGTTGCTGGCGTACAGCTGACGGTCGCCGTCCCAGTTGTCCCAGGCACCGGGCTCTGTATTGACGGCACCGGCCATGCCCAGATCACGCAGCTTGGTGACAAGATCCAATGCTTCCGGGGTGTTGAAGGTAGCCTTGGTATGATCTTCGCTGACCATGGGGATGCCAAAGCTGTAGAACATATGGAACATGCTGGAGGGGGTGAACAGGTAAGCGCCCGTATCCTGCTTGAATTTTAAAGCCAGGTCAAACAGCTCCTGATACGTTGCGGGAGGAGTGGTAATGCCGCCCTGGGCCAAAAGGTCCTTGTTGTATACCGTTACGTTGGGGGTGGCATACCAGGGCAGAGCGTACACGCCCTCGCCCAGGCGGGCGGAATTATAGGCAGCGTCCAGATAGATACCCTTTTGTTCCGGCGAGATGATATCTTCCAGGTTGAGCAGAGCGTCCTTGCCGGCATAGGTCAGGGCCAGCTGAGACCAGATGTTGATTACATCGGGCGGATTTCCGCCGGCGGTCTGGGTCAGGAATTTATCCTGGATGCCGTCCCAGGGCAGATCCTGCCACACGATCGTAACGTTGGGATGGGCGGCTTCGTATTTGTCGATGAGGCCCTGAATGAAATCAGTAAAGGTGGGCTGCAGCGCCAACGTCCAAAACTCCAGGGAGATTTGTTCCTCAGCAAAGCTGTGGGGCACCATGCCCAACACCAGCAGCAAGGAAAGGACCAGTGCAAGGAACCGTTTCATGAAGTCTACCTCCTATGCATTATGGGAATCGGTCACATTCAGTCATTGCAACCGCTTTCAATAGTGAATATTACTCGAAATGTGGATACTTGTCAATCTCTTTTTAACCAGGTGGCAAAATTTACGTTTCTCTTCATAATTGACCGTTTTTGCGCTGAAAATTCCCGCCATTATTTCTAAAATTTGCTTCACGATGTGTTGCGAGGTCTCCTGGTAAGTCATTCCGGGATCATTTTCATGATTTTCATTATTTATGGGATCTTTTCAATCCTTTTCCAGTCTCTCGAATTTCCTTATTGAAAGCGATTTCAATACGCGGTATAGTATAGG
>JAEZJP010000122.1 GCA_023415715.1 Bacillota bacterium | reverse complement strand
ATGTTGGCCGGATGGCGCAGGAGCCACGCGATGGCGATGGTGGTATTGGTCACATTGTGCCTGGCGGCGATTTCGTTGATCTTTTTATTGAGCACGGGGAAAGAATCGTTGTCCAGGAACACGCCCTGGAAGAAGCCGAACTGGAAGGGCGACCAGGGCTGGATGGTAATGTCGTTCAAACGGCAATAATCCAGCACGCTGCCGTCCCGGTTCACGGCGGTATCGTCCAGCATGTTCACGTGCAATCCCTGGGAGATCATAGTGGCGTTGGTGATGCTCAATTGCAATTGGTTGGCCACGATGGGCTGTTTGACGAATTTTTTGAGCAATTGCATCTGCATGGGATTCTGGTTGGAAACGCCAAAATGGCGGACCTTGCCGCTTACTTGCAGCTTGTCGAAGGCCTCGGCCACTTCCTGGGGCTCCACCAACGCGTCGGGGCGGTGCAGAAGCAGCACATCCAGATAATCGGTTTTCAGGCGCTTCAAGCTGCCATCCACCGACTTCAATATGTGTTCCTTGGAAAAGTCAAAGGCCACGCCTTTGCGGATGCCGCACTTGGACTGCAGCAGAACCTTTTCACGCACCGACGCGTTCATATGGATGGCGTCTGCGAACACTTCCTCGCATACGCCGTCGCCATAAATGTCCGCATGGTCAAAGAAGTTGGCCCCGATATCGATGGCCGTTTGAACGAAGCTTTCCGCTTCCTGTTTGCTCAAGCGGTTGATACGCATGCAGCCAACCGCGATCACAGGAACCTGCAAATTGGAAACGCCCAGTTGTAACATTTTCATGGGAATCTGCCTCCTAAAGCGTAAGGCGCAAGCAGAGCGTATGGCTCCGCGGCTTGCCTTGTATTCAGCTTTATATCATCATAAACCTTCACGTTAACTCTAAGTCAAGAGGAAGTTTGAAAGATATGGCAAAATATATATATCAATTATCTTTTTAAAGGGAAGGTGATCCCGTGGTACGTATCGCCCGAAGTGATCTATCAGGCTTTTGCAGCAACATCTTCATGAAGCTTGGCATCCCGCTTAAGGAGGCGCAGGATTCCGCCGAAATCCTTGTCGCAGCCGACGCAAGGGGTATTGAAAGCCATGGCGTGGCCAGAATGGCGCGCTATGTAAGCGGCATCCGCCTGGGCCACATGCGGGGCGGGGTTCTGCCCGAAGTTTTAAGGGAAACACCCGTATCCCGTGTGCTGGACGCCCAGGGCGCCATGGGGTTGCACCTGAGCAAGGTATCCATGACCGATGTCATTCATAAGGCGCAGAATCTTGGCGTTGGCATTTGCTCCATCCGCAATTCCAATCATTTCGGCATCGCGGGTTATTACGCGGAAATGGCCGCCCGGGAGGACATGATCGGCATCTGCATGACCAATACCGCGGCTCTCGGCGTACCCACGTTCGCCAGGGACGCCATGTTCGGCACCAACCCCATCGCCGTGTCGGTTCCCGCAAACAATGGCCGCCTTTTCACGCTGGACATGGCCACCACCTGCGTCACGCGGGGAAAGGTGGAAGTCTATGAACGGGAAGAAAAACCACTGCCCGATGGCTGGGCAGTGGATGAAAGCGGCCATGTGACAAAGGATGCAAGTGGCCTGCTTGCGGATATGCTCCACCAAAAGGGCGGCGGGCTGCTTCCCCTTGGCGGCGAGGGGGAAATGTATGGCGGCCACAAGGGTTACGGCCTGGCAGCGCTGGTGGATATCATGACAGCCGTTACAAGCGGCGGTCTGTTCGGCATGGCGGTCAAGGATCTTGAAACCACCACCGCCAGGGTATGCCACTTTTTCGGGGCGATCCGCCTGGATGTATTCCGCGATCCTGACGAATTTAAAAAGGATATGGATAACCTGCTGGATCAGTTGCAGTCCGCAAGGCCTGCGGAAGGCTGCGACCGAGTGTATTACGCGGGGCTCAAGGAACACGAATCCGAAGCGGAATGCGAAATAAAAGGCGTGCCTCTCAGCGACAAGGTCGCCGCATCCTTACAGGCTATCGGGCAGGAATATCGCGTTCCGTTTCCTTCTGCTTTTCAATAATGAATTTACCTTGGCGTTCCCCTTTGCACGGCGGCGCTTAAAAGCCCGCCCACCATATGCCGCACGCGCTTTCTGGTGGCGGGGTCCATGCCCCTTACCGTGGAAAGCATGACGGCGGCGTTTTTAAGTATCCCCTCACCCAGGTTTTCCACAGTGGCCGCACGGGTGGCGCTTAAGGCGGTGAACATGGTATCCACCAATGTCATGCGCTCCTCGGTGCTCATGCTTTGCAGCCATGAATTCATCACCTTGTCCAGGTGGCGGCTTCCTGGCCGCAGCTCCTCAATTACCTCAAAGCCGCATCGCAAAACCTGCCAGGAAAAGGGGTTATGCTGGAAGATGCCAAAGCCGTTGCTCTTTACCACCACGTAATCCTCCGGATGCTGCAAAAGGATGCCTATCACGGAGGACTGGGGCACGATGGAGTGCAGCCTTGTTTCGATCTGCGCGTAGCCGGGGCTTGCGAAGGTAGCCTCGTCCATGCCCGGCCCGTCGTTGCTGTACACGTTCATGATTCTGTCCTGCACATGGTCCGGGGCGTGAGCGGCGGCGTATACCGCCAGATTGCCGCCCTTGGAATGGCCGCCCACCCGCAAGGGGCCGGAATGCATTTTCGCGGCCTCCAAAAGATACGTCAGCGCGTCCACCTGGGCCGGCACCGGGCAGGCAAAGGAAAGGTTGAAATCCTCCTTCCAGCCAACGATGGTGTTGTCGGTGCCCCGGTAGGCAACAAAGGCCGAACCGTCCGCAAGCATTATCGTCACGGCGGCAAACTGCTTTTCCCGCTCCTCATCTGTTTCGTGGCGGTACAGGCATATTGTAGCGCCGGAGAAGCGCTCCCCCTCCGCCATGAGCCTGAGCATAAGCCTGTTGTTTTCCCGCTCGATATAAAAGAAGGCTTCCGGGCGGTCTGTAAGTTTATCGCCCAGCTCCTTCACAGTCATTTCCCCGCCCTCCGGCAGCGCGTGCTCCAGGGCAAGATACGAGAATTGCGAAAGGATCAGGTTATCCACTTCGTTGAAGGGAACGGCGCCTAACGGCACATCCCCGCGCCAGGTCAGATAGTCGATCATGTTGGCCAATCCGGCTCCCCCCTTCCCAGGCGCGCATCATACGTATATTTTATCACAAAATCCAAATGATTGTTATCTGCACCAATTTTTGATTTCTTCCTCAGGCGTGCCGGTGAACAGCTCCAGGCCCATGAAGCCTTCGTATCCCATGGCGTCTATCGCCTTGAATACGTACCCATAATCCAGCTCGCTCTCCAATAGCGAGTGCCGCCCCGGCACGCCGGCGCAATGCATATGGCCGATATATGCGAAGTTCTCCCGTATATGCTGCAAAATATCGCCTTCCATGACCTGCTGGTGGTAGACGTCAAAAAGCATCCTTACCTGCGGGCTGTTTACCTCCCTTACAATCTGCGCCGCTTCCGATGAGGACCACAGAAAATACCCCTTGTGATCCACCCGCGTGTTAAGCGGCTCGATCACAAGCTGAACATCGTGGGAGGAAATCAGTTCCGCCGCCTTGCGCAGCCCGCCAATCAGCTGCGACCGCTGCTCCTCACGGGGAACTCCTAACAATTCCTTACCCACCTGGGAGATGATGGTGCGGCAGCAAAGCTCCCGGGCCGCGTCGATTGTTTCTTTCAGGCCCTGCAAATACGCTTCCTGCTCGCGCCCGTCCACAAGGCTTATGAACCTTGTGCATATGGCCGCGACGGTCAGGCCGCTTTTATCGCAGGCCTTTTTAACGGCTTGCAGGTTCTTGTCCCACCAGCCCCAAAACTCAATAGCTTTGGCCCCGCACCCGGCGGCAAGGACAGCGGCATCCTCACAGGGGATTTTAGGCCACAGCGCGTCAACACAAACCGATAAATTCATATTGCCTTCCTCCAAACTTGCGGAATCAGTTATCGGGAGAGAAAATCCACATCCGTATCCCGGAAGATCGCTTCCAGGCTTTTCTTGCTTTGAAGGAGCAGTTCCCGGCCGAGCCTCAGCTTTTCCTCATCGCAGCGGAAAACGGGGATGGCCACGCTCAGCGCGGCGATGATCTGGCCGTTTCGCCTTAAAGCCGTGCCCACGCAGCGGATATCCTTGTTGGATTCCTC
>JAEZJP010000096.1 GCA_023415715.1 Bacillota bacterium | reverse complement strand
CATAATAGGAGCCTGTAGCCAGATCCATGGTATTGGTGGTGTTGTAAAGCACCGAGTGGAAAGCGATACCGCTGTTGATCCGCGTCCAGTACTGCGCCCAGCCGCCGCCCCATTTGGGGAAGGTTGCCCAGCGGGCTGTAGCGCCGTTCAGCGTCCAGTCGCCCAGATCGCTGGGGTGGGATGTTGTTCCTGTGGAACAGATCATCTGCCGCACCACATTGGTATAGCCGCCATTGTCATCCCGGCCATATACGGTGACTACCTGGTTCTTTACGTCAACAGTAACGGCATAAGGGATCGGTGTGGGCACCGGGGTAGGCTTGGGCGTTGCGGAAGCGTCGGACACATCCTGGCTGTTAAAGATCATGTTCCAGGTTTCCTTGCCGACGATGCCATCCACCGTTATCGCATTATGCTGCTGGAAGGCGCTGACAGCATCCCTGGTCTGGTTCATGAAGTTGCCGGAAACGGGTCCTGTATAAAAGCCCAGCTCGGTAAGCCTTGTTTGAAGCTGTTTTACCTTGCTGCCCGTGGAGCCTCTTTGAAGCTTTTTGGTGAATTCCACGTTCAGCGAGGCATTAGTGGCCGCTCCATCCCCTGCTGCCTGTTTCACCGTATTTTGAGCGGGGGCCGGGGTGGGCACAGGTGCAGGCGTAGGTGTGGGGGCCTGCTTGGGCAACGCCTTTTCTGCGTCATAGAGAAGTTCCAATGTTTTGAAATCGGCTATTCCGGTAACGGTAAGCCCGTTTACGTTCTGGAAGGTATGAATGGCATAATAAGTGCCTTCCAGATATTTGCCGCTGATTTTTCCATTGTAATATCCAAGTTCTGTGAGGCGGTCTTGCAGTGCCTTGACATCATCGCCGGTATCACCCTTTTCCAGCGGGCGATATTTGGCTGCGTAAAGCTGTTCCTGCGTTTGCACATCGGCAATGCCCGTAACGCCAAGACCAAAGTCTTCCTGGAATCCGCGGATAGCCGCCTGGGTGCCCTCGCGGTAATTTCCGCTTATTTTTCCGCTGTAGTATTTCAGTTCGGTGAGCCTCGTCTGCAGCTGGGCCACCGCATCCCCGTTGTCCCCGTATTGGAGCGACACCGCCTGGGTGGATTCGATTCCCGGTGTAGGCTGTGTTTCACTTTCCGCCAGTGCCGATGTGCTGGCCAAAAGAATCGCGCACACCATCATCCATGCAATAAGTTTCTTCATGGGACACCTCAGTTATTATGAGAACTAGAAATGTACATTTCCATATCATAGGACGAATCACCTGCCCATTTAGTTGCATATATGCAAATAGTATTCTTTTACACGACAAAAAAATTTTTCTGCAATCACCGCGGCGCAAATCAGACAAAAAAGCTGATTCTATTTCCCAGGATCCGCCACATGCACAAAACTACGGCATTTTCCCCTGCCGGTACATCTTTCCGCCTGCGGGATAAGCCGTTACCCAATCCATGCCAGCGACAGGCACTATCCCCTTCAGATCATTGACGAACTCAGGACATTGTGAATTTATACTTGTAAATGAAAAGATAAGGGATTATAATTTGCAAAAATAGGGAGGTGAGTGTGTGAACCATTCAGTTTTGATCCGCCTTGCTACAGCTTACGATAGCGCCCGCCTGCTGGAGATCTACGGCCCTTATGTGCTTAGCACTGCCATTTCCTTTGAATATGCGGTTCCGGAAGAAGCGGAGTTTGCCAAGAGGATCGATACAACTCTTGAAAAACTGCCTTGGCTTGTATGCGAAATCGATGGCGAAATCGTGGGCTACGCCTACGCCTCCATGCACAAAGCGCGGGCAGCCTACCAATGGTCGGTGGACGCGTCTGTCTATATTGATCCCAAACACCATGGAAAGCGCATCGGTACAGCTCTATATGCCGCGCTTTTTGAATTGTTGAGAGTTCAGGGATATTACAACGCCTATGCCGGCATCACACAGCCCAACGCCAAAAGTGAAGGCCTGCATGCATCCTTCGGCTTCATACCAATCGGCATCTTTCACCATGTGGGATACAAGCTTGGCGCTTGGCATGATGTAAAACGGTTCGAGCTTGCGCTTGCCGGCCTACCCGAAAAGCCTGTAAAGCCGAAGCTTATAGCGGATATTAAAGGGATGGAAGCATTTTCAAAGATTATGGAAAACGCGGCCGCCATGGTCAGGATGTAACTCTTACGTTTCTTCATCATCCAGGCTGATCCTTTCCTCACAATATGCTTCATGGGGCCTTAAGCGACCGTAGTTTCTGGAAAACTTCAGCCTGCTGTCGATCTGCTTGACCAGCGTATCGGTGGAGGATTCATTCAGCCGCTTGCAAATATACCGCGTATCAAGCCCGAGTATCCTGCAAGCTTCCAGTGTTGGGCAAAAGTTCATGGAATGGAATACGATCTCCCTGCCCGTCCGCCGAGCTATAGGCGCTTCCTTTTCGGTGATATGGAACCTATTTAGCAGCAGCCTGTAGCCTGCATACGGCAATTCATTCAGACCAAAGTCCAGATTTCCTTTGTTTTCCTGAAACCATTCGGTTCTTCTTTTTATAGAGTCTTCATTCAGTGCGGACAGGCTGGCATCATCAGCGTTCCGAAGGTTCTTGATTTCACGTCTGACATCTTCCCTGTACAAGATGGAGCATTCCTCTTTCAATACACCGCCCTGCACCTTGATTTCAGAGCCCGCCAGGCGGAAGGCCTTCTTGCAAGGAAGATTGATCCGATTCCTGCCCTGTGCCATAGCATCCTGAATGGAATAGCCGAAAATAACCTCTTCAATGCCGGCCCAAACGATGGCAAAAGCACACATAGGGCAAGGCTCATGGGTGCATACCAGCGTACAGCCGGCAAGTTTTTTGCCGATTTTTGTGCATGCCTCCCGGATGACATTCATTTCCGCATGGGAGGTGGGATCGCTGAAGGTATCCTCCCGGTCATGGGCATATGCAATGACTGCCCCATCCTTGACGATTACAGCGCCGAATCCATTATTGCCTTCCCGCAAGCTTGCCTCCGCCTCTTTGATGGCAAGGCGCATATATTGCCCAAATTCCATTGCTGCCCTCCTCCTCCATGTCAGCCAAAATATCATTGCAGTATAGCACAAACATAAATAAATGCAACACAAAAGTGCCGTGCGTTTAAAGTACGCACGGCATTCACGAAGCTCTATTTGCTAAATACTCTTTCGCTTTGAAAATATACCAAATCCAATAAAAAAGAGCGTAAGCAGGATGGCTGCGTAAGCGAACCAGTCGCCGGCAAACTCATATGGCGTTTTGATTCCCTTTGTAGGAACATCGCTGATCATGAGGCGTTCCTCTGCACTGAAAAAACTCTGTGTCGCAAGGATATTCCCGTTGTAGTCGGCTGCTGTAGATTGCCCGGCATTACATTGCCGCACGACAGAGAATCCGTACTCCATCCCCCGCAGCAAAGCGCCTTCCGTGTGAAACGGGCTTATCCTTTTTGTATCGTAAGCAGGAACCAGCATAATATCCACATCCGCCGCCTGCCGGATGAAAGCAGGGAAATCCATATCGAAACAGATGGCTGCGCCGATTTTTCCATAAGGCGTATCAGCCTTGGGAATAATGCCGTCTGAATCTGTTGGATACCAGGAATTTGTTTTTTCATACCGGAACAGCTGATTCCCGTTTGGATCAAACATAACAGCCAGGTTATCGTTTTTGTTCCTGTCATAACGCAGCACAAGCGGCGTTGCCATTAAATAAACATCGTTGGATTGGGCAAAATTCTTTGCCTGTTGAACGAAACTATCGTATTGATCTTCATAAAGAACACAGTTTCCCTCCGACCAGAAGATGATTTTTGCTCCGGCATCGGCAGCCTTATAACTTAGGCGGAACAAATCATCATCCATCCCTGCAAAAACCGTCTTGTTTTCCTCCGCACCTTCCCGCGGTGTTCCCGCATCTGTGATCGCCCAGGCATCCTCCGGCATAGCTACAGTGATTGATCCTATGCGCACCGTTCCGCCGTCCGGGCGCAGGAATGTCTCTTTAACCGAACCAAATCCAAGAAAACCTATCATCACAAGGATATAAACCGCTATCAAAAGGCGTACCTTTCTTCCCCTTGTCGCCTCAGCCAATACTGTGTTTGCAAGGGAGCCGGTCCATGACACTATAAAGCAGATCATCCAGCTTCCCGCAAGAGCGGAGCTTTGCGCCAGCATTAACTGCCGGCTTTGTGTATATGCAAGGGAGAACGTCATGCCTATAGGTGAGAGTGACAGCAGGAAATCCAAGGCTGTATAGACTGCCGGGAAAATCAACGTCGCCATCAGAGGTTTCATTCTGAACCGAAGTATCCTGTCCAGATATAACGCAGCCAGCAGCGGCACGCTGACCAAAAGTCCAAACGCAACCTCCATACCAAGGTCTATATCCCAACCACCATGCATGGCAATGATTTTCCCTACGATGCTCAAAAGTGCAACCGGTAAGGTCAGCACCCAGCCAGACAAGTTTCTGAAACAATACAGAAGCAGGAAAGGGATCAGCCATGATACAAACGGAATATTTTGACGCCAGGACATGAATATCAACAAAGTTGAGCCGAATATTCCAGCAAGCAACGGTAACCCCTTTTCACGCTTCCAAGATTGATTTTTCATTCCAAATGATCCTCCATCCCAACATAGCATAATACATTTTGCGTGGGTCAAATGCACAATTTAATCACGCGTTTGAATCATATCATTGAATTGTCACATTGTCAATCGCTTGATTAAATCTCTCATTTAAAACATTTGACAGGAGTATGGAATGGCGTTACAATGTTGCGGACAACCATCGGAAAGGATGATGGCTATGGATATGCAATTGGACGCGGAGGAGCGGATCGTTAACGCGGCGATTATGTGCATAGAGGAATACGGGCTGCAGGGTGCAACCATTCGCCGCATCGCAGAAAAGGCTGGGCAGAACAGCGCCGCCATCAACTATTATTTCAGAAGCAAAGACAGACTGCTGGAGAAAGCAATCGATGTATCCCTTCAAAACGCTTTTGACTGGAACGATTATCAGGTTCCGGAAGTATGTACGGCACAAGAACATATTGAGGCTGTGCTTACGAGGCTTATCGAAGGTGCGCATACCTATCCAGGCCTGACACGGGCGCATTTCTTCAGCGCGTTTGCGCAAGGGAAATATGACCAGCCGGGCATCAAGCGGCTCAACCAGTTTCTGGAGGAACTTCTGCACCGCATAAAGCCAGGCTGCCAAGACCGTAAGGAAGGCGATCTGCGCCTGGCACTAATGCAGATCATGGCCGCCGCATTCCTTCTGCCCGCCCTTCTCCCTCAATTGTTTGATGCTTTCAGCCGCTATGACTTTAAAGACCGGAATATGTTGCATGACTACATTCATCGGATTGTGACACGGCTGTTTTAGCAGCAAGCAACAGTATTTGCCAAAAGAGGGGGCTGTCTTGCCCAGGATTTTTTCTGGCAAGACAGCCCCAAAGTTTTTTTACTTTTCAACGGTTTCTACAGATCAAGCTTAAATACGGCTGAATATTACGAATAGTAATTGGCGGCAGGAAGCAATTT
>JAEZJP010000095.1 GCA_023415715.1 Bacillota bacterium | reverse complement strand
GCCTTCATGGTGGTGGTCATGTCCATGGCTTCGGGCAATATCGAAAATGCTGCCTTGAAGTTCTGTTCCTATCTGCCGTTCACCTCGCCCATGGCCATGTTTGTGCGCATCGCCATGTCCAGCCCGGCCTGGTATGAGATCCTCATCTCGGTCATGCTGCTCTTGACAACGACTGCGATTATTGGCGTTGTTGCGGCGCGAATTTACCGCATCGGCGTATTGATGTATGGCAAGCCACCCAAATTGGGCGAGCTTTTGCGCGTGCTCAGGGCTGAGCGTAAGGCCGGGGCATAATACAAAAAGCCCAAAACATGGTCGCTGGCCACGAGATCGGTCCCGATCAATTGAAACAAAAGCAGCACATCGTATTTCCTTTACTTGGCCTCCGCAATCTTCTGATTGCGGAGGTTTCAATTTCCTTTCGTTTGTCCAATCTATAGAATGAACGGACCGGGGCAAATTACCAGAAAAAATCACGCCGGTCCCTTCAGATACTGGATGAGAAAGCGTTTGTGAGGCTCACAGCCAAAGGATTGCGGGCCGAATGCCGAAATTGACTGGTTCTCCCTTGGAGGAAAGGAGCTTATTATGAGAAAAAAACCCTTGCTTCTTGCTATGATGATGGTTTTGGCGCTGGCTTTGCTGGCTGGCTGCGCCGCCCCCGCTCCCACTGCTACCGCCACCCCGCAGATTACCGCTACGGTACAGCCTGCCGCATCGCCTACCCAGCAGCCTTCGCCTTCCCAGGCGCCATCCGCATCACCCGGACCCAGCCCGGCAGCCGGCGCTGAGAAAACCTTCACCCTTGCGGAACTGGCAGCATTCAACGGCAAGAACGGCCAGCCCGCTTACGTTGCCGTAGATGGCACCGTTTATGATGTGACAAATAACAAGGCATGGAAAAACGGGCAGCATCAGGGCTATGCCGCGGGGATAGACCTGACGGAAGCCATCAAAGCCGCTCCCCATGGAGCGGATATCCTAAAAGACGTGCCGGTGGTGGGCAAGCTGGTCGACACCGCCAGTGCGGACGCGGGTCTTGCCTTGACGCTGGAACAGCTGGCCGCCTATGATGGCACCAACGGAAAACCAGCCTACATTGCCGTGGACGGCGTGATTTATGATGTGACCAACAACACCTACTGGAAAAACGGGAAACACAACGGGTATACGGCCGGGAAGGATTTAACGACGGAAATCAAGGAGAAGTCTCCCCACGGAGTAAAAAATCTGGAAAAGGTGCCTGTCGTAGGCCTGATCGTAAAATAAGCATTGCTCATTGTGAGCGCGTGCCGGCGGCTGAAAGCCGCCGGCTTTCTTTGTATAAGGAACTGTTAAAGAACAGTATTGAATTTTGATGCGCAGCCCATGTAAAATGGTTATAACAATACGAAAGGATCAAAAAAGCCCGGCAGCATTTGCCAGGCTTCAGGAATAACATGATTACACCCGATGACTTGATTGCCTATTGCCTGAAAAAGAACCAGGCGTATAAAGATTATCCCTTTGGCCCGGAGCCTGTGTGCTTCAAGGTGAAGGGAAAAATCTTCGCGGAGATCTATTCCGGGCCGGATAACTATAAGATCACCCTCAAATGCGATCCCCTGCTGGCGGACGTCTACCGTCTTCAGTTCCCCGGCGTGGTGGTACGAGGATACCATTGCCCGCCCAGCCAGCAGCCACACAGGAACACCGTCTGGGTTGAACGTATGGAGGAAGGCTTGCTATATCAAATGATCGACCATTCCTATGGGATGGTGGTAAAAAGCCTTCCCAAATCCGTTAGGGAAGAACTGGAATCCGGGGATTAATCCCCCGGCTTGTACTTGTCTTCCAGATTGGACATGAAAAGTGCCAGCGCTATGCCCGCACCGGTGACCACAAGGCAGATCAGACCGCCTACGCTGATGTAATTGAAGTTCAAAGGCACGATGATCAGCGTGGAGGCGATGACAAAGCCCAGAATGGCATGGTATAGTGCCGCGTAGGCTTTGCCGAAGATGTAGTTCATCAGCTTGGATAAGAGCAATACGCAGGCGGCTACGCCAAGAAGCAGGGGAATGATGACGCCGAAATCCAGGCTCTTGATTCCGTAGGTCATGCCCTCATACAGCCTGCCGCCCTGATCCATATTTAAATACATCAACAGGTTGGAAGTGCTCAGGCCCGGAACTACCACGCCCAGTCCGATCAGCGCGCCGGCCAGAACCCATGTAAAAAATCCCCGGGAAAGCGTAATAGCCCCTGCGGTTTGCAGTATCCGAAGCAGTGCGTAGGCTCCGGCGCAAACGACTACCATAAGTCCGACGTGCCAGTACTTCCAGCCCTTTTTGGCGGCTTGCTTGAACAACGCCGGCAGCGTACCCAATATGCAGCCGATAAAGAACCACATCACATACGTTTCAGCGCTATTAAGCAGATAGTCGATAGGGAAAGCAAGCAAAAACACGCCCACCGCCATGCCCAGCCCTACCGGCAGAAAGAACAGAATATTTTTCCTAAAATCCTTTTTCAGGTTGGCAAGAAAGGAAATCATGCGCTCGTAGATGCCGAATACCGCCGCCAATGCTCCTCCGCTGACGCCGGGCAGTATGAACCCGCTGCCTATGAACATACCTTTGACCAACCGCAAAATCCAATCCGCACGACCTTTGTTTTTCATACATTCATCTCCATGTTTTTGATTTTATACTTTGCCTGTAAAATATGACTAAGCTCGGCTTATCAATCCAGCCCCAACCTCTTCATGTACCGTTCAAAAAGCACCGTCACCGGCAGGAAGTATAAGCACCAGAACTCCAGCACGATTATGCCGAATAAATCGCTGCTTGCGGCTCCCGCATCTTGCGAAAAAATACCCAGAATGGGAAACAGCAGGCAGCTGATTGCGAAGACGCCGTGTATGAGCAGCAGGCGGCGCAGCCACTTTTCTCCTTTTGTTTTTGTTGTGATGGCAAGGCCCGCAAAGACTGTGGAAAGGCTGAGCATGGCATAGCCTAGCATATCCACATTGAACATCCAGCTTCCAGGCCTGTAGGTAAGCACGTCCAGCAGTTCTGAAGATGCGGCCTTCTGCCAGACTGTGGTCAACTGGGTAAAATATACAAGGCAGATCAGTGCGGCATACACTGATGCGAAGGCGGCGCAGGCATATGCGCATCCCTTACTATCCTTAACGGCAACGGCGGCAAGCCCGCATGCCATGCATAGATACCCAATAGCTATGAACAGGCTGGTGCCATAGGAAAGCGGGCCGGAAATGGCCTTATCCGGGATCAGCATAGACAAGGCAAACAAAAATGTGGCCAGCCCCGCAGTATATGCACCTAACCGGCCTAACTGATGGTTCTTCATGCACAACCCCCTAAAACCCAAGCCTCCTTTGCCATATTAAGGCCGATGTCGCTGCCTGTCAAGCGTTTCCTGCCATTGCGCTGCCAATTTGCAAGCGGTATAATAAAGTTGGGTGATTATATGCAGGTAAGCAGGCTGTTTGAGATCGTGATCCTTCTGTTGGATAAGAAGACCGCCACGGCGGCGGAACTGGCCCGGCATTTTGGAGTATCCCAAAGAACCATCTACCGGGATGTGGAGGCTCTGAGCGGGGCTGGCATTCCGGTGTATGCCTCTCAGGGGAAAAACGGCGGAATTGCCCTGGTGGAAAGCTTCGTGATTCAAAAATCACTGCTGAACAAAGAGGAACAAACGGAGATCCTGGCAGCGCTGCAAGGGCTGAAGGCTGTCGGAATCACCAAGAGTGAAAGCCTCCTGGCCAAGTGGCGTGTCCTCTTCGGGGCTGGGGACGGCGACTGGGTATCGGTTGATTTTTCAGACTGGAGCCAGACAAAGCAAAGCGAGCTGGCACTATTGAAGGATGCAATACTGAACAAGAAAGTGCTCAATTTTACGTACTACGGGGCCTCCGGTGAGAAAACAGAGCGGAAGGCGGACCCGCTTCAGCTTTGGTTCAAAAGCCGGGCCTGGTACCTGAAGGCTTTCTGCCATCTGCGTAAGGAGGTGCGCCTGTTCAAGCTCACCCGCATGAAGGATGTTCATCTGAGCGGTGACAAATTTACCGCCCCAGATCAAACGGAGATTCCGCTGTCATATGACGTAAGCCCGTTAAGGCCGTTCGTTGTTTTGAAACTATGGATAGACGGTTCCCAGGCTTTCCGGGTGTATGATGATTTTGAAGAATCTCAAATCGATAAACAGGACGGGCATTTCCTGGTTACAGCCTCGTATCCCGAGGATGAATGGGTGTACGGGTTTTTGCTGTCCTACGGACCGTATTTGAAAGTGCTGACGCCTGCTCATATTCAAGGCATTCTCAGGGACCGGCTGAAAAAAATGACTGCCTACTATTAAAATATGACAGCTAGTTGTCACATTTCAGATGGTACAATGACTTTGACAAAATGAAGGAGGAATTGTACCATGGAACAAACGATTTGCCAAAGCTGTGCCATGCCCATGACGGAGGAAGCCCATTACGGAACGAATGAGGACGGAAGCAAAAACAAGGACTACTGCTGCTACTGTTTTACAGACGGCCACTTTACACAGGACCAAACCATGGATGAAGTGATTGAAACCTGCGTTCCGTTTGTTTTGGGCAGCGTCTATCCCGATGCGGAGGCGGCCCGCAAGGGGATGAGGGAGTTCTTTCCCACCCTTAAGCGGTGGCGGAAAGCGTGAGGCAGACCATGGCGGAAAAAGTAGATTTCAAGATTTCCCAAAGGGAATTGTACCAGCCTTCCCGGGAACCGGGCATCATTGACGTGCCTAAAATGCTCTTCCTTCAGGTAGAGGGGCAGGGTGACCCCAACCAGGAGGACGGGGAGTACAAATCGGCGGTAGAGATACTGTATGCCCTTACCTTCACCATAAAAATGAGCTCCAAAGGCAGCAAGGCGATACCAGGCTATTTCGAGTACACGGTCCCGCCGCTGGAGGGATTGTGGTGGCTTGCGGATGACAAGGACATGGACTTTTTCAACAACAAGGAGCGCTACCGGTGGATCTCGTTGATCCGGCAGCCTGAATTTGTGACGGAGGATGTACTTGACTGGGCCAAGGATGAGGTACGCCGCAAGAAACCTGGTGTCCATGCGGAAAAGGCCAGACTCATATCCTTTGCGGAAGGCCTGTGCGTTCAGGCAATGCACATAGGTCCCTACGATAAGGAGCCGGAAACGCTGGCAAGAATGGATTCGTTCATGCTGCTAAGCGGCCTGGAAAGCAATATTGGCACACCTCTCGTAAACGGTCCCGATAATGGTATGCTGCGTAGGCACCATGAGATTTACCTGAGCGATCCCAGAAAGTCGAAACCCGAAAGCAGGAAGACGGTTCTGCGCCATCCGGTCATAAGGCGTGGGGAGCAGAAATGATGGAGCTTGATACATTGCTTAACGCACGGCAGGACCCGGCAGCACTGGCGGAAGCGCTTGTGCCTGACGACATTCCGTATTTGGCAGGGCTGCTGGAGGAAAAGAACAACGACATCCGCTATGCCGCTTTCCTGACGCTGCAAAAAAGGAGCATAACTCACAGTGACGTATACCCTTTCTGGGATACGCTGGCCCAAAAGCTTGACCATGAAAACTCCTACCAGCGAAGCATCGGTGTGATGCTCCTGGCGGAAAACATCCGCTGGGATACGGAAAACAGACTGAACGCCGTTCTTAAAAAGTATATGGCCTGCTTCAGGGATGAGAAGTTTATCACCGCAAGGCAGGCCATACAAAGCCTTCAATGGCTTAAGCAAAGGCCGGAAATGATTCCGGAAGTGATGGGTGAATTGACTTTGGTCCCGGTGGATCAGCTTCCGCCTACCCAGCGCAAGCTGATTCTCCTGGATATTTTGCAGGCGCTGCTTCTGATCCAGGATGTGGAGCCAAGGGAAGAAGCCGCAGTTTACATCTTCCGTGCGCTTGATGGCGGGCTGCTTGCCAAAAAGGAAAAGGAGGCCATCCTGAAAAGGATGGGAAAGGGTAAGACAAATGGAATGGCATGAATGGTATGGGCAGGATCATGCTCCAGCCTTTGAAGAAATTTCTTCCTTTGTGGATTCCGCCTTATGGAACGAGGCGCGGGAAGCCTTGGAAGACGGGTTTCAAGTTGCGCCAAGGCTTGAATACAGCCGGTGCTCTATGCAAAAGGGCTGGAATGTGAAATATAAAAAGGGCGGCAGGTCATTGTGCACGCTGTATCCCATGGCCGGGCATTTCCTGGCGCTTGTGGTCATCGGCCAAAGGGAAGAAGCAGGCATGCCTTTTGTGCTTCCGAAATTGAATGAAGGAACACAGGCACTTTATCACCGCACGCCTTCTTTGATGGGTGGCCGGTGGCTCATGCTCAAGGTAGAGGATGAGGCCGCCCTTGCGGACTTGATTTCGCTGGTCAGGCTGCGGTCGGCATCCTGACGGATTGCTCCTGCATATTGAATATTGCGATACAAGCGGGCGATTGATAAGTTCCCATCTGGCCCAATCGGCGCGCTGCTGCGCTGCCGCTTGCATCGCTTGTTTCGCCAGCCTCCTCCACACCGCCCTATTCTGCCACAGGCAGGGGCGGTGTTTTGGAGCCCCTACGGCTGTAAAGAGTTTATTGACTTTTCTTCCGGCAAGCATGCGCCCCGGCAGAGAAGCCAACAAACATAAAGCGTCGTAGGGGCGATTATCAATCGCCCGCTGAAGCTTGGTATCCTTGGCAAAACAGGCAAGTGGACTGTCTACTATGGAAATTATACTGCCGCCTGCTGTTTTTATATATGAAAGAGCCATGAAATCAAATAGCCCAAAGCCTAACTTTTGTGGTATACTATGGCATAAAATTGAATCGTAACAAGTAAATACTTGAACGCGCTTTTGATATAAGGAGACGGTATCATGAGTATTTTTAAGCTTAAGGAATGCACCGATGAACAGATTGCTGCTTTCTGGGCATGGTTTCAAATAAATGAGGCAAAACTGACGGAGAAGGACAGCGCAAAACGATTGCACATGCTCAGGGAGGCACAAGGGAAGCTTACGGAACTGTTTCCTTCTTCCCCGGAAGCTGTAAGCCTCACCATCATGCCCAGAGGCGGCCGGTGGGAATTGAACGTGTCCTACGGCAGAGGGATAAATGCAAAAAAAACAGCCTGCCGCATCAGGGTGATGATGCCATCCTCCCTGCAAGGCAAATGGCGGATGGACGTTTCAGATTAATACTAATTCCAAACATTAATGCGTCGTTGCGGCGGCTCTTTTCGCGCGGGACAGCGTCGCTCTCCGCTTAACGTAGCGCTGCTACGCCTCGCTCCGGCTCCTTGTCCCGCATCAAAAATAGCTCGCCGCTTTGGACGCGTTAATATTTTCCATTAGAATAATGCGTATTCACCTGCTTTCTAGCCTTGGCAAGGGGAGATTCTGCTTGACAACTGTTTACAACTATGCTATCGTATACGGGCAAGCCGCTCGGGAGAGGTCTGTCCAAATGCGTCTTTAACGCAACCTCAATGCCCGGCGAGTAAACGTAGGAGGTGCTGCACCATGTATGCAATCATTGCGACAGGTGGCAAGCAATACCGTGTATCCCAAGGCGATGTGATCTTTGTCGAAAAACTCAATCAGGA
>JAEZJP010000072.1 GCA_023415715.1 Bacillota bacterium | reverse complement strand
TTCCAGAGCCTTGTACATTGCCTCGAAGTCACCCTGCTGCATGGGAAGGATTTTGGCCAAGGCGGCACGGCGCTGTTCCTCGGTATCGGCCAGGATCATCTCGCGAACGGCGGCGATACGGTCAGCCTCAAAGAACATGTGCTCGGTGCGGCACAGACCAATGCCCTCGGCGCCAAAGGCTACAGCCTGCTTGGTGTCGCGGGGGGTATCGGCGTTGGTGCGGACCTTCAAGGTACGTGCGGCGTCGGCCCAAGCCATCAACTTGGCAAAGTCGCCGGAAACAGAAGCCTCTACAGTGGGGATGAGGCCGGCGTATACGTTGCCGGTGGAGCCGTCCAGGGACAGGGCGTCGCCTTCATGGTACACCTTGCCGCCAACGGTTAGAGTCTTTGCTTCTTCCTTGATATGCAGTTCGCCGCAGCCTACGACGGCGGCGCGGCCCATGCCGCGGGCTACAACGGCAGCGTGGGAGGTCATGCCGCCACGGGCGGTCAGGATGCCCTTGGACAGGTCCATGCCCTCGATGTCTTCAGGGGTGGTCTCTTCACGCACCAGGATAACGGCCTTGTCGGCACGGCCGGCTTCGGCGGCTGCGTCAGCGGTGAAGTAGATGTAACCGGTGGCAGCGCCGGGGGAAGCGGGCAGGCCCTTGGCAATGGCTTCGGCCTTTTTGAGAGCAGCGGTGTCAAAGTTGGGATGCAGGAGTGTATCCAGCTGCTTGGGCTCCACCTTCAGAACTGCTTCATCGGTAGAGAGCATGCCTTCTTCAACCAGGTCCACGGCGATCTTCAAAGCGGAGGCAGCGGTGCGCTTGCCGTTGCGGGTCTGCAGCATGAACAGCTTGCCATGCTCAATGGTGAACTCCATATCCTGCATATCGCGGTAATGCTTTTCCAAAGTATCGGCGATCTTGGTGAACTGATCATATACTTCGGGCATGGACTGCTGCAAGGAGGCAATGGGCTGGGGTGTACGGATACCGGCCACAACGTCTTCGCCCTGGGCATTGAAGAGGTATTCGCCGTACAGCTTCTTTTCGCCGGTGGAGGGGTTGCGGGTGAAGGCAACGCCGGTACCGGAATCATTGCCCATATTGCCAAACACCATGCTCTGCACGTTGACGGCGGTGCCCCAATCGCCGGGGATGTCGTTCATGCGGCGGTAGTAGATGGCGCGGGGATTGTCCCAGGAACGGAACACGGCCTTGATGGCCTCCATCAATTGCACTTTGGGATCTTGGGGGAACTCCTCGCCCTTTTCCTTCAAGTAAATGGCCTTAAAACGCCTGACAACTTCCTTGAGATCCTCGGCGTTTAAGTCTGTATCATACTTGGCGCCTTTTTCTTCCTTCACGGCTTCCAGGGCAGCATCAAAATTGGACTTTTTGATCTCCATGACAACATCGGAGAACATATTGATAAAACGGCGGTAGCTGTCATAGGCAAAACGCTCGTTGCCGGTCTGATTGGCCAGTCCCTTGACAGCGATATCATTGAGGCCCAGGTTCAGAATGGTATCCATCATGCCGGGCATGGAGGCGCGGGCACCGGAACGGACGGACACCAGGAAGGGACTATCCAGGTCGCCAAACTTCTTGCCGCAAACGATTTCCGTTTTGGCCAGCGCTTCATAAATCTGATCCACAATCTCAGGGGCGATCTGCTTGCCATCCTGATAGTAGCGCGTGCAGGCTTCGGTGGTAACGGTAAAGCCCTGGGGAACAGGAAGTCCGACATTGGTCATTTCGGCCAGATTGGCGCCCTTGCCGCCCAGCAGGTTTTTCATGCCGGCGTTGCCTTCTTTAAACAGGTACACATACTTGGCTGCCATGTTTTAAAGTCCTCCTCCACGAAAATAGTTGCGCATGATGTCCATGCGGCGGATAAAGCATCAGGCATACAAAAAAGGAGCATGCCAAGGCTCGTCCCTCAAACATCCGATTGATTATACTATCTTTTTCCCTGTTTGGCAATATGATACCAGGGATTTTCAGCTAAGTGACACCTGCTGTAACCGGTGGGCAAAATCCTGCCGGGCCTGTGCCTGAACGATGGCCCATTCCACCTTCAGTTCCTTTTGATTGCGCAGTTCCCGAAGGCATTTTTGCGTTTCGTCCAGCAGCTTTACATCCCCGTCCATGGAAAGCCCGGGCAGCAGCGGCGCGCCATGCTGCCTGGTGCCGAAGAACTCCCCCGGCCCCCGAAGCTGCAAGTCTTTTTTTGCAATCTCAAATCCATCGCCCGTGGCGGTGAGCGTCTTTAGCCTTTCGTTGGGTTCGGACAGTAAAAAACACCAGCTTTGTTCACTGCCCCGGCCCACCCTGCCCCGCAGCTGGTGAAGCTGGGAAAGGCCGTACCGCTGGGCATCCTCGATCACCATGATGGTGGCGTTGGGCACGTTGACGCCCACCTCAATGACGGTGGTGGCCACAAGCACCTGCAAATCCCCTGCCGCGAAAGCATCCAGCACCTCGGCTTTCTCCTTGGGCGGCTGCTTGCCGTAGGTAAGGCCTACCCTTAAACCCTTCAATGGGCCGGATACCAGCACAGCATACTGTGTCTGGGCTGCCTTCACATCCTCCAGCGCTTCGCTTTCCTCCACCAGAGGACAGACGATGTAAGCTTGCCTGCCCTTCGCCACCTCATTTTTGATAAAGACGTACATGGCTTCCCGCTTTTCTTCCGGCACGATGCGGGTGGTTACAGGCGTACGGCCCGGGGGCAGCTCGTCCACCACTGAAAGGTCAAGATCGCCATACAGGATCAGCGCCAGGGTCCGGGGGATAGGTGTGGCCGACATCACCAGAACATTGGGCGGCAACTCCCCCACCCCGTTTGTTCCCTTCCTTGCAAGCGCCGTGCGCTGACGCACGCCAAACCGGTGCTGTTCATCGGTAACCACAAGGCCCAGGCGGCGGTATTCCACCCCTTCTGATATGAGCGCGTGGGTGCCTATCACCACCTGCCATGTTCCTTCCCGGATAGCCCCTAGCGCTTCCCTGCGCTCCGCCGCCTTCATGCCTCCCAATAAAATGCCGCA
The DNA here is from genome assembly GCA_023415715.1 of Bacillota bacterium. GTDB lineage: Bacteria > Bacillota > Clostridia > Christensenellales > Aristaeellaceae > JAEWAH01. The sequence continues at coordinate 963 of JAEZJP010000072.1, read as the reverse complement.
ACTGATGCCAAGCGGCGTAAGTATGGCCTGTGCACTTTTCAAATGCTGCCGGGCCAGGATTTCCGTAGGGGCCATCAGCGCTCCCTGAAAACCATGGCACACCGCCAAATACAGCGCGCCAAAAGCCAGCGCCGTCTTGCCGGATCCCACGTCCCCCTGCACCAATCGTGCCATGGGATGGGAAGCCTTCAGGTCCGCCGCTATTTCATTTAGCACCCGCCGCTGCGCCATGGTCGGCGCAAAAGGCATGCTATTCCAAAATAAATCCAATTCTTTAAGATCCACAGGGAAGGAAACGCCCTGCTCCTTCCGGTCCCTTAAAAGCCCCAAAGCCGTTTGGTAAAGCAGCATCTGTTCGAACGACAACCGGCGGCGGGCTGTTTCCAGCGCCTCCCGGCTGTCGGGAAAATGGGCTTTTTGGACGGCGTAGTTCTTTTCACATAATCCATAACGAAGCCTCAGGCTGCCCGGCAGCGTTTCCGGGCAGGTATCCTCCACCTGGGAAAGCGCCGTTTCCATAAGGCTTCGCATGATCTTTCCCGGCAATCCATCCAGCGGCCTGTACATCGGAATGATCCCCGGCGCCTCCTCCAGGGATGGATTCAAAAGCTGCCGTTTTCCTTTGCGTTCCTCCACACGGCCATACAAAAGCACTTGTTCCCGTCCTGAAAGGTTTTTTTCCATCCAGGGCTGGTTGTACCAAATACAGTTGATATGCCCCGTTTCATCCCACAAAGACGCGGTAACGCTGGTGAGACCTTTGAAACGGCTGAGTCTTGGCTTGCCTTTGATGGAACCCAAAACTGCTGCCGTCTGCCCCGGCGTAAGCTCGCCAATGGATGTGATGTTCGTTGTATCCTTGTATCCAATGGGCAAAAAAAACAAAAGATCGCGCAGCGAGATAATTCCCGCTGCGCGAAGCGTCTCCAGCCGCGTTTTTCCAACGCCGCGTAAATCCGAAAG
>JAEZJP010000343.1 GCA_023415715.1 Bacillota bacterium | reverse complement strand
CAAAGACAGGGATCTTGTGCTTACGCGTATGGCCGAAGGCTTAACCAGGGAAAAAGCGGTGGCCCAATTCAATACGACAGTTAACTTCTATAAGTGGTATTCCTCTTTGGTCCGTCAACTGGAACTGGCGGCTGGGCTTCGCCCAAAGGAAAGCAATCCGCGGTTCATGGTGGAGTAACGGAGGAAGCATATGAAAAAGCCGAGGCCTAAACGGTCCAAAACACTATTCAGTAAGTTATTGATGCAATTCACATTTATTGTTTTGCTGCAAACAGCCTTGTTTGCAGCTGTGTTTTTGGCCAGCGGTATCTTGCCGCGCATGGAGGAAAATGCATACAGCCTGCTTTCCCAGCGCACAAAAAGCCGCGCCGATGTCTTGATCAACGCCATGACCCAGCGTTGGTCCAAGCTGGATTCCGCTAAAAATCGCATCGTGGAACATATGGAAAATATCCTTGCCGAAAAGAAAGCAACATGGTCGGATGTACACTCAAATGCAGTCTTGAATGAGCAGCTTGTCACCGCATTGGCGCCAGATTTGATAGCAATGCTTCGAAACAATGGTGTAACGGGAGCGTTTTTGGTTCTGGATGGTGCGGGTGTGCCGAATCATACAGCTCGTGAAGTGCGGGCGGGTCTTTATATACGGGATCTTGATCCCAACAGCGAAACGGCCTATACGTCTACCGGCTCGGATCTTTTAATGGAGCGTGGGCTTTCCTCCATATCCAAATCCCTGGACATCCCTTTGGACAGCTATTGGAGTGCCGGATTCCGTTTTTCACAGGACGGCAGAGCGCAAAGTGAGCAGTTTTTTTTCCAGCCTTTCCATGCTGCTCTGACAAGCAGCGCGTCGGATGAAGCGGCCTATGGCTATTGGAGTCCTTTGTTCTCCCTGAGCGGAAGCGATGGAAATGTCATCACGTACTCTATCCCCCTGATTGCTTCCGACGGCGCGGTATTTGGCGTGCTGGGCGTTGACCTCACGGAAACGTATCTGTTTTCACTGCTTGGCTACGGGGAATTATGGGAGGGCAAATTTGGTTCCTATTGCCTTGCCGTTACAGAGGATGGCGGGCAAAGCTATCGTCCGGTGCTTGAAAGCGGTATCAGTTACCGCCGTTTCTTTGACCCGGGGAATACGATTTATGGCGGCGGTATGATTCATGACCAGATCATCCGTCTGAAAAGCGGTTTTGGTCAAGGTACAATGCTCGCCAGCGTGGAAAATCTGCATCTCTACAATGCAAACACGCCTTTTGTCAATCAGCAGTGGGTACTGATGGGTATGGTGGAGGAAGGTGTTCTCCTATCCTTTTCCGTCCAGGTTACACGGATGGTTACATGGGTGCTGCTATCTGCATTGCTGCTGGGGATCATAGGATCAGCCATATCCAGCCGCCTTATCACAAAGCCCATTATCCTGCTTGCTTCGGAACTTAAAAAGAGCAATCCCGAAGAAACAGTCAGCCTTCATAAGCTGAATATCACGGAAATCGATCAATTGACCGATTCCATAGAGGAGCTTTCCAATGCCGTAGCGGAATCGGCATCGAAAATCCAAAAAATCATCGCCATGACAGGAGCACGCATAGGTGTTTTTGAGCATACGCAGGACGCCCGTTCTGTTTTCCTGAGCAAAAGCCTGTACGAATTGATGGGTTGGCCTCTATGCAATGGCGATTTTGGATATCTTGACGTACAGACGTTTTATGACCGTCTGGCACAATTGGAGCATGTGCGGGAACCCGGTGAGAAATACACCTATCACATGACCCGTGATCAATCGGAGTGGTGGATACAAATCCATACGGTACATGAAGGCGAGCAGGTGCTTGGCACTGTGATGGATGTCACCCGTGAAATGCAGGAAAAGCAAAAGCTGGCTTACGAGCGGGATTACGATGTCCTGACAAGCTTGTTTAACCGCAGGGGGTTCATAGAGCATGGCGGCCGGCTTTTGCTTGATCCCAAGGAAGCAAAGGTCTGTGCCCTGGTCATGTGGGACATGGACAATCTGAAATATATCAACGACACCTACGGGCATAAAACGGGCGATGAATACATACAGGCGTTTGCCGAATGTTTGCATGACGATAAGCATGACAGCGTCATGGCGGCAAGGCGCTCGGGCGATGAGTTTTACGCGCTGGTTCACGGTTATGAAAACAGGGAAGAAGCAATGCAGGTCATTCTTGATATCTGCCAGCGGATAGCAAAAACAACCATTCTCCTACCCAGCGGCATACCTTACAGGCTGCGGGCATCATGCGGTGTAGCCTGGTATCCCTACGACGCCACCATATTGGAAGACCTTGTGCGCTATGCGGATTTCGCCATGTATCAGGCAAAGCATACGCGCAAGGGTGAGCTGCAGGAGTTCAACCGGCTTTTGTATGACGGCAACGAGGTGCTTTTAAACGGCCAGGAAGCACTGAACAACCTGATCGAGCAGGCATTGATCGACTATGCCATGCAGCCGATCCTGTGTGTCAAAACCAGTCAGATTTTCGGTTACGAGATGCTGATGCGGCCCCGCGGCAACGATTTTTCCGGCCCACGCGACGTACTTCGCCTGGCCCGCTCCCATGCCCAGTTGTGCCGCGTGGAAAGGCTCACCTGGTTTGGAGCCATGCAGACATTTGTCAATTGCCTTCAAATTGGCAGCATTCCTCCCGACAGCCGGGTATTTATCCATTCCATCCCCAGCTGCAGCATGAACGCTGCCGATTTAAGTTCCTTTGAGGTTCAGTTCCATTCGTATCTCAAACAGGTGGTACTGGAAATTGCACAGGGCGACCCGTCCAGCGAGGGCTTCCTGCGGGACAAGATGCTGCTTACAGACCGCTGGGAGGCGATGGTTGCCATTGATGATTTTGGCAGCAACGATACGGGTGATGTCATGCTGACCAATCTTTCACCCCACCTGGTGAAAATCGGCATGTCCGTCGTCCGCAATATCGATACGGACAAGGAAAGACAGCAAATGCTGTCAGGGATCATCGGCATATGCCGGGAGCGAGGCATTCAGGTTATTGCGGAGGGCGTGGAAACCAGGGAGGAAATGGAAACACTTATTTTATGCGGCACAGATTACCTGCAGGGCTATTATATCTCCCTGCCCAGCATGCCTCCTTTGATGCCAAGCCGGGAAGTCATCGGCCAGATAAAGGATGCACTGCAAAAGCTTCCGCTATAATGCAAAATCCGGCCTAGGCGTGTCTCGGGCCGGATTTTGTTCGTCTCATCCTATTTTATTGCCTAGATGGTACTTAAGTCCCATGGTTCATAAATTTTCGGAACATCACTGATCAGGCGCTTTGTGTATTCTGCCTTGGGCGAAAGGATGACCGCATTTGCTGTGCCGCTCTCTACAATCTTTCCATGCTCCATGATGTATACACTGTCCGAAATGTAGTAGGCCAGCCCGATATCATGTGTGACAAAAATGATTGTCATATCGATCTCGTTCCGCAGCTTGAGCAGCATATCCAGGATCGTCGCGCGGGAGCTTGCGTCGATCATGGAGGTCGGTTCATCCGCCAGCAGGATCTTGGGTTTGAGCAGGAAGATGCGCGCGATCATCAGCCGCTGCATCTGCCCGCCTGAAAGCTCGAACGGGTACTTGTTTGTCAGTTCCTGGTATTCCAGGTTGACGAACGCACACGCCTCCGTCATCGCAGCGATCTTCTTTTCCTTGGTCCAATTCTTTCCGCCGCGCATCTTGATGCAGTCCAGCAGTACGCTGTCGATTTTGTGGAATATGTTGTACGACGAGAACGGATCCTGGAAGATCGCCTGAATTCCCTGCCAATATTTCTTCTTCTGGCTGCGTGAACGGATGTCTCTTAACTGTCCCATGTAGAAGATTTCGCCTTCTGTTACGCTGGTCAGCCCCAGCAGCATCTTTACAAGCGTGGTCTTTCCGCTGCCGGATTCGCCCACGATGGAGATGAGCTCACCCTGGCGGAACTCAAAATCCACATGGTCCACAGCTACCGTTCGCTTTGTGCCAGCGCCGTAAATTTTTGTAACACCTTTCCCGGACAGGCAAAGCGGCCGCACTTCATTTTGACTCATCTTCATACATCTCCCTTAAATGCTGCACTGAGTGCCCGCACCGGTAGGTGCGCCCCTCGCCAAATTCCAGCATAGGCAGCGTCGCCACCCTGCACTGCGGTACCACATATTTGCAGCGTTCCGCAAACCTGCAGCCGGAAGGCGGGTTTTTCAGATTCGGCGGCGTGCCGGGGATCGCCTCAAGCTTATGCTCGCGCGTACCCGCCTCCGGCACGATGATGGAGTGCATCAGGCCCCGGGAATATGGATGGATGGGATCGAATACGACCTGCTCGGCGCTTCCTATTTCAACGAATTGCCCGGCGTACATGACCGCGATTTCGTCTGTCACATTATATAGGAGCGGCAGCTCGTGGGTGATGAAGATCATCGAGCGAATGAAACCTTTATCCATCATGTCGAATATCATCCGGATGGCCATCTTTTGACTGGACACATCCAGCGCGCTGGACGGCTCGTCTGCAATCAGCACTTTGGGCGAGAGAATCGTCGAGATCGCAATGACCGTGCGCTGCTTCATACCGCCGGAAAGCTCCACAGCATGCTTCTCCAGCACTTCCTTGGGCAGGTTCAGTATCTCGAACCGCTGCCGCGCCAGGTCATAAATGTCCTTGCGCTTCATCTTCGGGTCATGCGCCTGGATCACATCCTCGATGAAACGGATTATTTTCTGCGTGGGGTTGAGCGCATTCATGGCGGCTTGGGGAATGTAGGCGATCTCCGTGCCGAGGATGGTCTTGCGGACTTCGTCAGGCTCCATGCCTGAGATGTTCTTCCCGTCGATGATAATATTGCCCGAGGTATAGTGCAGCGGAGCAAAATAGTAGCCCATCAGTGAAAGGGCCAGCGTGGACTTGCCGCAGCCTGATTCGCCCGCGATACCCAGGCTTTTGCCCTCCTCCACCTTGAAGGAGACGTGATCCACGGCGTATACGCTTTCATTGAACCGGGTGATGTACTTGGTGGTCAGTTCCTGCGCTTCCAGCATAATTTTCGCTGCCATATGCTCAACTCCTCAGCTGCGGGTTGAACACTTGATCCAACCCGGTATTCATCAGGTTCAGCGAGAAGCTGACCAGCGCGATCATCACGATCACGGGGAAGTAAGCCCACCACGCGCCGTTCAGATGCGCCAGGTACGTCATGCCCCAGAACATCATCAACCCCAGGGTAGGCGTCTCCGTCGTTTTGGGGCCCAGGCCCAGCATGCTAAGCTGCGCTTCGGCCAGGATGCCGGAGCAGATTTGAAGGATCAGCGCCATCACCACATAGCTGGCGATATAGGGCAGGATATCCGTGGCCAGGATGCGCGGCAGGCTGTGCCCGGACAGGCGCGAAAGGTTCACATGATCGCGGTTGCGCAGGCTCAGGACTTGGCTGCGCACGGAGCGCGTCGTCCATGGCCATGCTGTACAGCCGATGACTATCGCCACGACCATCGCACCGCGCTTGTCCTGCCCCAGGCTGTAGGAAATCAGGATCAGCAGCACGAACCCCGGGATAACGGTAAACATGTTTGCAACAAACATAATGATATCATCCACGGTACCGCCTATGTATCCTGCGATCAGCCCCAGCGTAAGCCCCAGGAACGTGGCGATCAGCCCGGCGAGGAGGCCTATGCGCAATGATACGCCTGTAGCGGCAAGAAGTTCCTTGAGTACGTCGCGCCCAAAATTGTCGGTGCCCAACCACAGCGTGCGGACGTTGGCGATATCGGACACGTTGACATAGTCCGAATCCGTGACAGTCTTTGTCTGCGTCTGCTCTCCGGTTTTAGGGTCCGCCCCGTATACATAAGCATTTTCCGTGCCAAGCTGCTTTTCCAGCACGGTGTCGATGCGGGCAACGCGCCTGCGAAATGCGCTTGTCAGCCCGGAAGGCTTTATGTCCTCGTTATAATTGTTGTGCCAAAGGTTAAGGAAATCATTGAGATTGCCTGTATCTATGGCATCCTGCGGGATTCCGAAGGCAACGAGCCAGTCCTTCATGGCAATACGGTCATCCGGCGAAAGCTTGCTTTCCAGGCGCTTTGCGGCCGCGTCGTCAAGCTTCAAAATATAGGTGGACGGTGTATCCACACTGTCATACAGGCTTACATACGTTCCTGGTTTGAAGAATGTTCCCTGCCCAACCATTTCAAGCGGATTGCCTGGGTTAAACAGCGGATAGATGATCACGAAAGCGATGATCAATAGAATGGTTACGAATCCTATCATAAAATTCGTAGAATGAAATACCTGCCTCAATTGATGTCTCACGCGTCCGCCTCCTTACTCCGCCTGCGCGGCTTTGACGCGCGGGTCAATGATCCCGTACAGCAGCTCAATGGCGAATGTTGCGATAAGCACCATCACTGTGATGATGAGCGTCACGCCGGAGATGAGCGGGTAATCCCCGCCGGCAATTCCCTGGTATATCGTACTGCCAAGGCCCGGATAGCTGAAAATGGTCTCAGCAACCAAAGCGCCGCCGACCATGGAGCCGATGGATAGCGCAAGGCCCGTCACCTGCGGGAGCATGGCGTTGCGGAACACATAGCCGACGATCTTGCGGTCTTTGACACCCAGGAACCTGCTATATTTCACATAATCTGCATTCAATTCATAGATGGACATGCTGCGCATGCCGATTGCCTGCCCGCCGATGGATATCAGCACGATAGAGAAGAACGGCAGCCAGTAGTGTTCGATCACAGATTGAAAGAACCTCCATGACATGCTTGGCAGAAGGTCGAACGCGTATCCCCCCGCTGTGGGAAACCATTTGAGCACAATGCCGAAAATAACCAGAAGTGTGACTGCCAGGCCAAATGCCGGCAGCCCTCCTACGAATAGGCTGGCAGGGACGAGGACTCTATCAAAGCCTTTGCGGATGTACGCCGCCAGCGCGCCAAGCAGATTACCGATCAGCCAGCCGATAAGGATGGCAGGCAGCTGCAGGGCTATCGTCCACGCGACGGATGCCAGGACGATGTCGGCCACCGGGCGCGGGTACTGCTGGAAGGAGATGCCTAAATCGCCCTTGAAGAGATTGCCCAGATAAATAAAAAACTGCTGCCAAAGAGGCTTATCTACGCCAAATTTGCGCGCCCAGTCGCGGTATATCTGGTCGATGGTGCTTTGGTTGTTTATACCGGCAGCAATTTTGCCGGTGATGGTCTGAACAGGATCGGTCGGCATCAGCCGCGGCAAAATGAAGTTGAGGATAACAGCAATAATCAGCGTGATGACGAACCATAACAATTTTTTGAGGAAGTATTTCCTGTATCCCTTCAACGCGTCTACCTCCCTTAGCCTCGTTTTTTGAACGATTACTGGAGAAGGCCATGCTTCCCGGAGGAAACATGGCCTTCTCCGCAGGTTGCATCAATCCGCTGAATCGATTCGGATGTTACGGATTGGTGAGCGTAAGGTCATAGAGCGCGCCGATGCCGTAACCGTCGGTGCAGTCGGTGGGCGGATAGCCGTGCTCATCGCCCGCTTCGGGGTAGTTGGTCCACACGGATTCATTCACGGTATGGAACACGCTGGGCCGATACATGAGCGCGAAGGACGGAACGTCCGTCAGGTAGATCTTGGTGGCTTCGGTGTAGAGGGCCTTGAGAGCTTCGGGATCGGTGGTGGAGGGGATCGTCTTGATGATCTCGTCCAAGCGGTCATTCTTGTACTGGCCCCAGTTACCTGACCAGTTGCCGGTCTGCCCGAGGTACTCGCTGGAGCCGATCTGGCGCACAGTGTTCCACGGGTAGGTCGGGCCGCCGCCGGCGATACCCCACATGAAGATGTCATACTGGGTCTGGGCGCCGTTGGTGAACACGGTCTGCTCTTCGGACCATTCAGGGAACAGAGTGGTGATTTCCACGCCAATTTCCTTGCCGGCAGCAGCAACGATTTCCATTGCGGCCATCCAGTCGGACCAGCCGTTGGGGCAGACAGCGTTCAGGGAGATCTTCTGGCCGTCGACTTCACGCCAGCCGTCCTTGTCGGCATCCACGATGCCTGCATCGTCCAGCAGCTTCTTGGCGCCTTCGATATCCTTGCCGACCCATTGCAGGTCTTTCACAGCAGCCTGATCATACATCGCTTGCTGTCCAGCGGTCGGGTTCATGAGGGAACGCGGCACCTGGGCAAACGTCGGGGACTGGTTGGTCATCGCGTTGGCGATGATCTGGTCATAGTCCACCGCGATAGCGATGGCCTTGCGCAGCGCGGGGTTGTTCGCAAGCACCGGCTTGTTGAAGTTAAACCAGGCAGAAGGCATTGTAAGGCAAATGCCATAAGGCGCTTCTTCCATGTAGGTGGAAATGGGCAGGTTCTTTTCCAGCCACAGTTTCTGCACATCCGCGTTGAACTGCTGGGATACGTCTACCTCTCCCGCTTCCAGCGCGACAGAGCCTGCGGCGTTGTCAGCATAGAAGATGTGCGCAATGTACTTGGGTGCGGGGAGCTTGCCCCACATGGAGGCGTCCTGGCCCCAGTAGTTGTCGTTACGGGCTAGCACCAGCTTCTGCTCATCGCAGAAAACAGCGCCGGCATAGGGGCCGGAGGCGACAAAGTCATCCTTGGCCGTATAGTTCTTAAACGCATCAGCATCGCCGTTCACCTGCTTGTCGATCTTTTCGATCCAAGCGGCGGAGGTGATGTACAGCTGGCAGATCTGATTGTAGAGCTCCAGCGGGTTCTTGGCAGCGCCCTTATCGTCCAGGGCAGCCTTGACGAGGACCGTGGAGTCGTCCACCGCAACTATGTCCGAAATGTAATTCGGTACGTTTTTGCCGGTGGAATCCTGGTACTTCACATGCGCGGCAAATGTCGCGGCGACGTCCTTGGCCGTGACCGGGGTGCCGTCGTTGAACTTGGCAGCCGGTTTGATCTTGATGGTCATCTCCGTCTGCGCTTCGTTCATAACGGGCTGGCCGTCAGCGAGCAGCGGGTAGAGCTTGCCGTCGAGAATGTTGAACATGTACAGCGTCTCATACACCAGCACACGGCGGGACGCATCACCCGCGATCGCCATGGCGTTGTTCTGGTTATCGCTGATAATGTTCCAGGAGCCAACGGAATTCCATTGCTGACCTGCGAAGTACAGCGTCTCATTGCGCGGCAGCTCATTTGGTATGACCGTTTCGGCGCTGGCGAAGCTTACCGCCAGGCTTAAGATCATGGTCAGCGCGAGTGCTAATGCCAAGAGTTTCCGGTTCCGTTTTTCCATACGTATACCTCCACGCTTTTTTATCGTTATGGCCGCTTGCGGCCAATAGCGCCAAGTATTCAAATTGCCTTTACCGATTCGCCTGCCCGTACCACTCCGGGAAGAATAACATGCTTGGGAATAAAGCTCTTGGGTTTTTCAATGGCTTTCAAAAGCATATGTGCCACCTGGGTACCGATGCCGTCGGCATCCTGCTCAAGCGTTGTAAGCTTTGGATGAAGCACCTGGGTCAAATAGATGCCGTCATACCCGGCAACGCTAATATCGTCCGGGATGGACAAGCCTTGCTTTTCCAATTCGTTCATGCCCCCGATGTATGAAAAATCATCGGGGTATAAAATACAGGTAGGCTTTTTGCGAAGCGCCAGCAGCTCGCGGGTTGCCAATGCGCTGCTTTCCGGATCATGATATTGCGCTTCCTTCACGTATTCAGGCGGCACTTCCACACCAAGCTCTTCGCATGTCCTGTAAAAGCTGGCAATCCGGTTTTTTGTGACCATCGTATCCTCGCCGTGTATATAGGCGATTCGGCGGTGCCCCCGGCTTATGATATAGTGCACAAGATCTCGCATGCCCTGAACATTATCCGAAATCACTGCACCTCGATGATTGAACAAATAATCGATCGTGACCACGGGAATATCACTGTTCACAAGTTCCATCAGCGTCGGCTCTGCAAATCGCGCACTCATTATGATAACACCGTCATAATTGCGGTATTTGCAGTATGCAAGATAACTTCCCATGATGCTTACGCCGTCACAGTTGATGATCGTGATATCGTAGCCGCTCCTCTCGGCATGAACCTGAACGCTGCTAATGATTTTTGAAAAGTACTCGTGAGTCCAAACGTTAATATCACGCAAAAAGAACAATATACCAATCATATTGGATCGGCTGGTTTTAAGTGCCCGCGCCGCAACATTTGGATAGTAACCCAATTCCTTGGCCATATTCCTGATACGCTTTGCAGTGGCTGGGCTGATATCTGGCATATTGTTAAGCGCTTTGCTTACCGATGCAACAGACACACCACATCTTTGCGCAACATCTTTAAGGGTTACCATATATATAGCCCCAATTTCTTAAATTAGTCCCCTTAATCGTTAACGCTATTATAGTTTGTACTGGAACTGCCTGTCAAGCACTTTGCATAATTTTTCATTACTTATTTCAGCATGCTGTTGCCCTATAACTTTCCGCCTTTATCTTGTAAGGTTAACTTCATCCATTTTCCCTAAAACTATGTTTATACATTACTTTTATGATCACATTGTGTTGATATAAAAAAGCTCTATAATTTGCATGCATCCTTAATCGTTTACGTATTTTGAACTGCAGTCTGTAAACCAATGGATAACCTTACCATCGAAACTGTTAACAAAAAAGCAATATTGGTCATTCTTGACAATTTGCTTCTGGTCTGTTAGGCTGAATACATGATTCGTGACATACAACTGAAACTACACGCAAACGCTTCATTGTGCCATGGAGATAAAGCTCTTTGTCTCACTGCTTATGATTGTCTTAGCATTAAAACCGGTCAACGGTAAGGAGGAGCGATTCCATGAACGTAAAACAACTTGTTTCCCAAATGACGCTGGAAGAAAAAGCATCTCTGTGTTCCGGTAAAGGGTTTTGGAACATCAAGGGAATTGAACGGCTGGGTTTGCCCTCCGTTATGGTATCCGACGGTCCCCACGGGCTGCGCAAGCAGATTGCATCCGGGGATCATCTGGGCTTGAACGACAGCATTTCCGCCGTATGCTTTCCCACGGCGGCCGGGCTTGCCTGCTCTTTTGACCGGGAGCTGATACGTTTGCTGGGAGAAGCCTTGGGCGAGGAATGCCAGGCGGAGGATGTGGCTATCCTGCTGGGCCCGGCGATAAACATCAAGCGCTCTCCCCTGTGCGGACGCAATTTTGAGTACTTTTCAGAAGACCCCTATTTGACCGGAGAATTGGCGGCCGCTTATATTGAGGGGGTACAGTCGAAAAACGTGGGCGTCAGCTTGAAGCATTACGCTGTAAATAACCAGGAGTACCGGCGGATGACAGTAAACGCCGTAGTGGATGAGCGTACGCTTCGGGAAATCTATTTGACCGCTTTTGAAATCGCCATAAGGAAGGCAAAGCCCTGGACAGTTATGTGCTCCTATAATAAGTTGGATGGAACCTATGCCAGTGAAAACAAAAAGCTTCTCACCAATATTCTGCGGGACGAATGGGGTTTTGACGGTTTTACTGTGACCGACTGGGGTGCCTGCAACGACCATGTGGCCGGCGTGATGGCCGGGCTGGATCTGGAGATGCCATCCACAAGCGATGCAAGCGACAAGCTTCTTGTAAAAGCGGTACGTGATGGAAAAATCCCCGAATTGGCTGTTGATCAGGCTGCGGAGCGCATTGTTTCCATCGTTGTACGCTATATTGAAAACCGGGATGGCGCCGCTGTGTTCGACAGGGGCGTTCACCACCACCTGGCCAGGCGCATTGCAAGGGAAAGTATGGTGCTTATAAAAAATGAGGATAGCCTTCTGCCCATCCGCGGCAACAAAAAGGTGGCCTTCATCGGCAAGTTTGCCAAAGAGCCCCGTTTCCAGGGCGGCGGCAGCTCGCATATCAATGCGAGCGAGATCCTGTCTGCCATGCAGGCGGTGCGCAGCGTTCATGGAGATGTTTCCTTTGCCCAAGGCTATGATACAAAAGAGGATGTAATCCTGCCGGAATTGATTTCCGAAGCCGTTCAGGCTGCAAAAGAAGCCAATATAGCGGTGCTGTTCCTGGGTCTGCCTGATGCTTTTGAGTCGGAAGGGTATGACCGTACCCATATGCGCTTGCCCGACTGCCAGTCGGCACTGCTGGAAGCCGTATTGAATGCACAGCCCCGTACCGTGGTGGTGCTGCACAATGGATCCCCTGTGGAAATGCCATGGGCGGACAATGTGCCAGCCATACTGGAAGCGTACCTGGGCGGCCAGGCCGTAGGCGGAGCGGTAGTGGATGTACTCTTTGGCGCGGCGAACCCCTGCGGCAAGCTGGCGGAAAGCTTTCCCCTAAAGCTTGAAGACAATCCTTCCTACCTGTATTTCCCCGGTGACAGAGATATAGTGGAATACAGAGAAGGAATATATGTTGGCTACCGCCATTATGATGCAAAACAGATGGATGTTCGTTTCCCCTTTGGCCATGGCCTTAGCTACACCACATTTGCCTACAGCAATCTCCGATTAAGCGCCAAGCAACTTTTAGACGGTGAAAACCTGCAGGTGTCTGTGGATGTGACAAATACAGGCTTCATGGCAGGCAAGGAGATCGTGCAGCTATATGTGGCAAGCGCTCACAAAGGCATTTCCCGCCCGGAAAAAGAGCTGAAGCAGTTCGCCAAGGTTTCCTTGAACCCTGGTGAAACAAAGACTGTGAACATGACACTTACCGCCCGGGCTTTCGCCTACTATGAATCTTCCCTCCCCGGCTGGCATGTGGAAAACGGTGCGTACCGTATCCTGATAGGTGCCTCCTCAAGGGATATCCGTTTGCAAGAAACCGTTGAAGTCACAGGTGTTCCCTCCCTTCCCTGCCGCTTTACCATGGATTCCACATTGGGGGATGTAATGGATAACCCCCAAGGCAAATCCATTGCAGTTGAGATCATGCAGGGAATGCAGACTTTCGTCCAGGCAGCAGACGAAGGTCCCGCCCTCAGCCCGGAAATGATAGCAGCCATGATGCGGGACATGCCGCTGCATACCATAGCCTCCTTCTCGGAGGGCAAGATAGATAGGGATACGCTGAACGGTATCATACGAACGCTGAACGGGGAAGCGTGATTTCTTCAATGTTATGCATCCTGCAAGCATTTCACTTAAGCGTTGTCACAACAAAAAAGCCATGGTTCTGCTTGCGGCCATGGCTTTTTGAATCCGTTTCTATCATACAAAATATCAGACCTGTTTGAGTGTTTCTTTTTCCACCGGTATCACCTGGACAAAGCGCATTCTAAGTGTAAAGCCCTCCCGGCATACAAGGGCGCAATGCAATTCCTTTTGTTCCTCCGCAAAAGTAAGCAGCAGCACCTCCGCTGCCCACCGCGACCCGGGCGGCTGCAAATCCCCTTTTATGTTCAAACCTTCCACGCAGTAAAACAGAATATCTTCTTTCTCTTCCTGTATTTTCAGGTGAAGGCACATCATGGCAGACTCGCGGCCGGCCCAGTCGGCACGCCAAATCTCCATACCGTCCAGCCACCAGCCCCGGTATCCGTTGTTTTCCCCGTAGCGCTTAACAAACAATTTATTTAGTTTTTTTCTGACTTTCAGGAAGTTCCGCTGATTTTCCGTTTCAGCAATGCTATTCCACCTGCCATCAAACAGGCAGCTTGCCGCGATCTCCTTCAAATCCACGGTATTCCCACCCTTCTCCGATCCGCCATATGTTGTATAGATTGTAACATTCCATAAAACTTGCGTCAACAGCACATCTTTTTTTATTCCTTTATGCCTGGGAATGCTTGAGATATTCACGGTTAATCGATATAATATAGGAGGCAGCTTCCATGCAATTTCATGGGAAAGGCGGGTCTTTATGTCTCTTCAATCATTGAAAGAACAGGTGTATGAGGCAAATATATCCCTCTGGAAAAGCGGTCTTGTGGTGTTGACCTGGGGCAACGTCAGCGGCATCGACCGGGAGACCGGGCTGATGGCCATCAAGCCCAGCGGCGTAAGCTACGAATTGCTCAAGCCGTCGGATATCGTGTTGGTGCGTCTGGACAATGGACAGGCGGTAGACAGTGTTTTGCGCCCTTCCAGCGATACTCCCACCCATTTGAAGCTGTATAGGGCCTGGCCGGAGATAGGCGGTGTCACCCATACCCACAGCCGCATGGCAACCGCATGGGCACAATCATGCCTTCCCATCCCCTGCTTTGGCACTACGCATGCAGACAGCTTCCACGGTCCTGTCCCCTGCGCCCGGCCGCTTACCGCTGAGGAAGTTGCACGGGACTATGAGGGGGAAACAGGAAACCTGATCGTTGAAACAATGAAGGATACGCCACGGCTTCATGTGCCGGCCATCCTGCTTAGCTGTCACGGCCCTTTCACCTGGGGTGAAACGCCGGCAAAGGCAGTGGAAAACGCCGTCATACTGGAAGAAGTAGCTGCCATGGCGGCGATGACTAAGCAAATCAACCCGGACGCCCTTCCATGCCCCGAGCATGTCAGTGAGAAGCATTTCCAGCGCAAGCATGGGAAGAACGCGTATTACGGGCAGAAGAAATAACATATAAAGCTTGATGCAAAAAAAGAGCTTTTCTCTCATCAGAGATAAATGCTCTTTTCCTATTCATATTCATATTGAAGTTTTTTAGGGATGGGTGCGGGAAGGGGAATTTTTTCAAAAAGTCCCCTTCCCGCAAATTTACTCGTTATACCCCCGTTACCTCTTTGCGCAGCGCCTTCAGGCGCTTCATCACGTCGTTTCCGCCGCGGCCAAAGAAGTCGTGGAGGATATGGTATTCATCGTACAGCTTGTTGTACACAGCCACATTGTCCGGAATGGGATAGTATACCGTATCCTTCACCTTTCCCATATCCCGGGCAGCCTGGAACACATCGTCATATCCGCCCGCCGCCTTGCCTGCGGCCACCGCTGCAAAGATGGCGCTGCCCACTGCGGGGCCCTGTTTGGAAGCGGCGATACGCACAGGCATGTTCAGCACATCGGCATAAATCTGCATCGCCATGGCGTTCTTTTGGCTGATGCCTCCGGAGGCATACAACTCGTCCACCGGCACGCCGCTTTTTTGGAAATTCTCCACGATCATGCGGGTGCCGTAGGCCGTTGCCTCAATGAGGGCACGGTACATTTCTTCCGGCCTGGTTGCCAGCGTCATGCCCACCATGAGACCCGTAAGGTCAACATCCACCAGCACGGAACGGTTGCCGTTCCACCAGTCCAGTGCAACCAGTCCGCTTTCCCCCACCTTGAGGTCCTGCGCTTTTTCCGTGAGGTATGCATGGATATCCATGCCCTTTTCACTGGCCGCCTTCACGTATTCTTCCGGGCAGCAGCGGTCCACGAACCATGCAAAATGGTCGCCCACGCAGCTTTGGCCAGCCTCGTACCCAAAGTATCCCGGCATTACGCCGTCCTCCACCACGCCGCACATACCGGGTACTTCCCGTTCCTTGTCGCCCAGCATGATATGGCAGGTGGATGTGCCCATAATGGCCAGCAGCTTGCCCGGCCCGTCGATGCCCACAGCCGGCAGGCAGACATGGGCGTCCACATTGGCTACAGCCACGGCGGTACCGGGATTCAGCCCGCACCAGTGGGAGGCCTGCACCGTCACTTCCCCGGCTTTTAAGCCCAAGGGAGAAATGGCCGTGGATAGTTTGTCGGCCACCAGGTTTTCAAGCTTAGGATGGAGCGCCTTGAAAAACGCTTTGCCTGGATAACCCTTTTTCTTGTGCCAGATGGCTTTATACCCGGCGGTGCAGCTGTTGCGTGTTTCTTTGCCAGTTAGCTGCCAGACCACCCAGTCAGCCGCCTCAATGATCCTGTCGGCGCCATCGTACACTTCAGGCGCTTCCTCTACGATCTGCATCACTTTGGGCACCAGCCACTCGCTGGAGATCTTTCCGCCGTACCGGGGCAGGAAATCCTCCCCCCGCTTTGATGCGATCTCGTTCAAACGGTTGGCATGCTCCTGGGCAGCATGATGCTTCCACAGCTTTACATAGGCGTGAGGGTTATGCTTGAATTCCGGCAGTTCGCATATGGCCGTGCCATCCTTCTTGACCGGCAGAATGGTACAGGCGGTAAAGTCGATGCCGATGCCGATCACGTCCTGGGCATCGATGCCGCTTTCGCGGATTACCTGGGGGATCGTTTTCTCCATGGCTTCTATGTAGTCCCTAGGGTATTGCAGCGCCCAGTCCGGCGGCAACTTTTGACCGTCCCACAGCGTTTCATCCATTACGGCATGGGTGTAAGGCCACACGGCAGAAGCAAGCTCCCTGCCGGTGCCAATCTCTACCGCCACCGCACGCCCGGATAAGGTACCAAAGTCCATGCCGATTGCATACTTGGCCATTGAAACCGCTCCTTCAAGTTATTTCATCAATTGGACCACATTCCAGCTCAGGCTCGGAAGCACGATGGTAAATCTGCCGTTGTCCAATTTGCCACCATTACCCTGCTTTGGCGAAACGTTGTCCGGATCAAACTCGGTATTGACCGCCTTCACGTCATCATGATGGAGCAAGGAATGCGAAACCTTGGTGAAAGCGCCAAAGTCCCTTAAATCCACCGACATCTCAATATCCTCCGCCATATCCTTATTGACGAAGAACAGCGTCACATTCCCGTTTTCGTCCATGGCAGCGGCAGCATCCACCAGAGGCACACCTGTATACTTTTTTCCATCGTATACGGGGGATTTAACTACCGGCCTCAGCGATGTACCGCGGCCGAACTGGCTGGCCTGCTGGAGTGGCCAGTATATGGTCTGCGCCCAGGCGCCGCCATTTTCCCTGGTGTGGATAGGCGCAATGGTGTTCACCAACTGTGCCATACAGGCCACCTTCACCCGGTCGGCGTTCCGGAGGAACGTGATGAGCATGGAGCCAACCAAGAGCGCATCCTCAAAATTATAGATATCGTCCAGCAGCGGCAGCGCCCGTCCCCAGCGGTCCAGCTTATGCAGATCCTGGTCCTTTTGATAGGAATGATACCATACATTCCATTCGTCAAAAGACAGGTGAACCCTTTTATTCGAATGTTTTTTTCCTTTGATGGCGTCGCAGATGGCTACCACCGTCTTGATGAAGTCATCCAGGTCCATGGTGCTGGCCAGAAAATCGGGCGTGTTGTTTTCGGCATTTCCGTAATAGCGGTGAAGCGATACATAGTCCACATGCTCGTAGCATTGCTCCAGCATGGTAAGCTCCCATTCGCCAAATGTTTTCATTTGGCTGGAGGACGAACCGCAGGCCACCACCTCAATGGAGGGATCCACCCACTTCATCATTTTGGCGCTTTCATACGCCACGCGGCCATAATCATAGGCTGTCCTTTGGCCCATCTGCCAGGGGCCGTCCATTTCGTTGCCCAGGCACCAGAGCTTGATATTCATGGGCTCTTCCAGGCCGTTTTTGCGGCGCAGGTCGGACCAGTATGTTCCCTTGGGATGATTGCAGTATTCCACAATGTTTCTGGCCGCATCCGGGCCGCGGGTGCCCAGGTTTACGGCATACATCACATCGCTGCCGGCCTCCTTGGCCCATGTGTAAAACTCGTGCAGCCCCACTTCATTGGTCTCGGTGGTGAACCAGGCCAGATCAAGCCGCTTGGGCCGGTCATTGGCTGGGCCGATGGAATCCTCCCAGTTGAAACCGGACACAAAGTTTCCGCCGGGATAGCGCACCACAGGAACGTTCAGCTTGCGCACCAATTCCAGCACATCCCGGCGGAAGCCGTTCTTGTCCGCCGTGGGATGACCGGGTTCATAGATACCGCCATAAACGCAACGGCCCAGATGTTCCACAAAGTTGCCATAAAGCCTTTTGTCAATCGTACCGATGGCATAATCCCTGTCCAAAGTCATGGTCGCATTTTTCATATATATTGCTCCTTTATATTTGTTCAAATGTGAAAGCTGCCACGGAACAAGGGGGCAATTGGAAAGTGACTTCCGTACCCAAAAGTTCCGCCTTTGTGTCTACACCGTCCAACAGAATGGGCTGTACGCAGG
>JAEZJP010000319.1 GCA_023415715.1 Bacillota bacterium | reverse complement strand
GGGCTGGGATGGCCTGCAGGATTTTTGGGACCGGTTTTACCGGGAGGGCAGCGTTAAGGAGAAGCCGGAAGACAAAACAAAGACCGGTCCGGGTATGCATGTCGGCTCCCTGGCCATCCGCCATCAGCTTTCTCCGGGGGAAGAAAAGTGTTTTGAGTTTTTCCTTGCCTGGTACTTTCCTACCCGCACCCGCTGCTGGGACGGCTGGCAGGAGAAAAAAGACGGCCTCATCGTAAAAAACTACTACGCCACGCTGTTTCGCGATGCCTGGGATGCCGGGGATTATACCATTAGAAACCTGGAAAGGCTGGAAAAGCACACACGTGATTTTCACCGGGCGCTGTTTTCCAGCACCCTGCCCGATTATGTGCTGGAGGCCGTTTCCAGCAACATCACCACGCTTCGCAGCAATACCTGCTTCCGCCTGGAGAACGGTGCTTTTTTAGGCTGGGAGGGCTGTAATGACCATACGGGAAGCTGCTTTGGCACCTGCACCCACGTATGGAACTATGCGCAGACGGTGGCGTTTCTCTTTCCGGAACTGGAGCACTCCTTAAGAAGCACGGAGCTGTTGCTGGAGACGGATGATGAGGGTATGATGGCATACCGCACCAACCAGGTGTTCGAGCTGCCCAAATTTCAGCGCATGCCCGCTGCCGACGGGCAAATGGGCGTCATCATCCGCCTGTACCGGGAATGGAAATTGAGCGGCGACAACGATTTTTTGAAGGCCGTATGGGAAAAGGCCGCCAAAGCGCTGGATTTCGCCTTTACCTATTGGGATACCGACGGTGACTTGCTGTTTGACGCGAGCCAGCATAACACCTACGATATCGACTTCCACGGACCCAACCCCTTAAGCGGCACCATGTTCCTGGCGGCCTTGAAAGCCGGGGCGGAGATGGCCGGTTTTGTGGGGGATGAAGCCCACCAGGCCAAGTTTGAATCTGCCTTCCGGGAAGGCTCACGGAATATGGACAGGCTTTTATGGAATTCGGAATATTACATTCAAAAGCTGAAGGATGTGAACGGGTACCCATACCAGTACGGGGAAGGATGTTTGTCCGACCAGCTTCTGGGCCAATTCCTGGCATGCGTCACCGGGCTTGGCGATATCTTGCCCAAGGCCCATATCAAAAAGGCCCTCAAATCCATCTACAAATACAACTTCCGCACATCCTTTCAAAATGTGGCGCACATACAGCGGACGTACGCATTAAACGGCGAGCAGGGGCTGTTGCTGTGCTCCTGGCCCCGGGGCGGCCGGCCCAAGCTTCCCTTCGTGTATTCCGATGAGGTCTGGGCGGGGGTGGAATACCAGGTGGCTGCCCACATGATCTATGAGGGTATGGTAAAAGAAGGCCTTACGCTTGTGAAGGCGGTAAGGTCCAGGTACGACGGCTACAAGCGCAGCCCATGGAACGAGGTGGAGTGCGGATTCCATTACGCCCGCTCCATGGCCAGCTGGGCGGTGTTAACGGCACTTAGCGGCTTTAAGGCAGACATGATAAGTGGCGTGATGGAATTTGATCCAAAGATCAACCGGGAAAATTTCAGCTGCTTTTTCAGCACCGGCAAAGCCTGGGGCATCTACCGCCAGCATATGTTTGATGCCGGGAAGGTTGCTTGCAGCGTGGAAACGCTCTACGGAAGCCAGGATGTACAAATCAAGGCCGGCGGTCAATTTGTTATCATTCATAAAGAGGGGTGTGCCGTATGAAGACCGGAAACGAACGGGTGGACAACCTGATTGCACAGATGACGCTGGATGAAAAGCTGCTTTTGGTTCATGGGCAGATTATGGATCCGTACCGCGCCAATCAGGCCGGCTTCCTGGCCGGCTGCCCACGCCTTCATATTCCTCCGGTCTTTATTGCCGATGGCGAGTCGGGCATCAACACCTCCTGGGAGGCTACGGCGCTGCCCGCCAAGGTGGGGCTTGCCGCTACCTTTGATGTGGAAACATCAAGGCAGTACGGCCGTGTGCTGGGAGAGGAAGCAAGGGAAAGCGGCATGCATGTGGTGCTTTCCCCCCGGGTGAACATTGTCAGGGATTATATCGCGCCTGTGGGCCGCAGCAACGGCGGCAATTATCAAACCTTAAGCGAAGACCCGCTTCTGAACGGATGGATGGGCGCGGCTGAAGCGCAGGGCATACAGGAAAACAATAACGCCATCGCCAATGTAAAGCAGATGTTCGGCTCCTCCAGCGGCACGGCCCAGGGTGCGGGCAACTGCATCATCGATGAGCAGACGATGCATGAAATCTATATGAAGCCCTTTGAGTACGTCATCCGCGCAGGCGTTGGCTCAAACATGACCAATTATAACCAGGTCAACGGAACCTGGACGTACCGTTATACCGATTTGACCCAAAAGCTATGCCGTGATGCCTGGGGCTTTCAAGGCTTCACCATAGACGACTGGTACTGCCTGTACGAGCCTGAGGCCATACAAGGCGGTGTTACGCTGGAAATGCCAGGTGAAGACCAATATGGCTCGGGCAGTGAAAACAGCTGGTACGGAAAAAAGCTTAAGGATGCCATACTCGACCCCCAAAACCCGGTAACGGAGGAGGACCTCGACCGTGCCGTTGGGTATCTTTTGTGCACCTTGGACCGGTTCCATATGCTGGATGAAAAGCGGATCCCCGGGCCTGTAAGTGATGCGGTTAAGTACCGGAGTGCGGAAATTGCCCGTCTTGTGGCGCAAAAGGCTGCGGTGCTCCTGAAAAACGAGGATCATATCCTTCCGCTGGATGTAATGCGGGAGACGATTGCCGTCATCGGCCCCACAGGCAGGCAGCAGGCCATGCCTATCTTCAAGGAGGCCGCCAACGGCTTTGATGACAGGAAGATGGGACCCTTGCAAGCCTTGCAGGCTCGAACCGGCAGGAAGGTGCTTTATGCCGTGGGCGACGACCTGGAGGGTGTATTGATCCCCATGGAGCATTTGAAAAGCCGTGATGGGAAACCTGGCTGCGTGAATCTGGATATATCCCTGATCCTTTATGATACGCTGGGCAGCGGCGCGGTCAAGGAGCCCATGGAAGCGGCGCTGCCAATGGGCACGGTGAATTCCGTCTGCTTCACCGGCAAAAACGCGCTTCCGCCGCCTGCCGTAGGTAATTTGGATGGCAGCGGCTGCAAGTATCAGCCTGCTCCCTACTATGTCGTGACGGGCAAAATTTGCCCGCAGGAAACCGGACCATACCGCATCAGCCTGCAAAGCAGCATCCCCACCGTGGAGGAGTTTGAAAAGAACCACGTTACGTCCGCCGACATGCAGATTTCCACCAGCGGCAACCTGTATGTGCGTTTGAAGGAGGGCGGGCTGTACGAGCGGGTGGCTATTGGCACGCGGGTGGGCATGAACGGCGGCGCGGTGCCTAACAGCGAGGTAGTGCCCTGCCTGGATGGCTTCAACAACGCGGGCGGCGAAGTCTTTTTGGAAGAAGGCAGGGAGTACGATTTCATTGCCACCATCCGCAGCATGTACAGGCTGCCCGTGCAGTTCCGCCTTTGCTGGGTGACGCCTTCCATGCG
>JAEZJP010000308.1 GCA_023415715.1 Bacillota bacterium | reverse complement strand
GCCCCATACTCCGTCCAATTTGCCGGGTTTCGGAACTTTTCTGACTTTAGCAACATATATGTGCGATACAATAACCTTGTTTTCCACGGCCACCCAGCATGAAAACTCTTCCTGTAACGCTTGTTTCAAAAAATCCGAGCAGACGCGGATATAACCTTCCCGTCCAGCGGCATCGAAAGGCGCACCCTCGTCGAGAGGCTCATCCTCATTTTTGTGCACCCAACGCAGTTCTGCCAGTCTGTCTGTGTCTTGGCTGTCGGCTAACCTGTATTCTATCATAATGCCTCCGCTAATATAAACAATCCGCAGTTTAAACCCACACGTTAAGTTCCTATTTTCCTTCTATTGTATTATGCTTTATCCCTCTGACTAATTGGGATTAAGAAACTTCGCATTATGCTTATACTATGGAGTTGGCGTCTTTGTTAATGGTTCTTCTTACAGAACGAATAGCCGGTTTGAAATATTTAGGCCAGAAGTTTATAGCATTGGAGTTTGCCGTTTCAAAACCAACATGAATGTAACGCTTTCCTTTTTCGCGGCAAAAATCAAAAGCTTTCGCTAACAGTGCGGAGCCAATTCCATTTCTTCGATAATTCGGATCAATATAAGCGCCAATACGCGCGACGCTATCGGGTGTCGTCAAGCATTCAAAATGGAAATTCGGATTAATAGTAAAGCTCACAAAGCCAACAATCTTTTCGCCATCCAAAGCTATAAGAGCACAATTGCTTTCTATAATCTCAATAATTTCGGTCTTTGTGTGCTGGTTCTGTTTAAGAAATATTGGAGAGCTGTAATAATACTCTGTCGTACTGTTCACAAATTCAAGTAAAGAGTCCACATCCTTCATGGCAGCGAATAGAACCGTATAATGGCATGAGGATTTTATGCTTTTTGTTGTTGATTGACACGCATCAATACAATGAGAGCCGAATCCAATGTCATACAACTTGTTTTTTAAGGCTTCATCATCAAAATATGTCATCCATAAATGATTAAATCTATCATCACGTACCCAATTTTGTGCAGCATAATAATACATTTCTTCATATATTCTAATCTCATCCTCTAATGAAGCCGCATGTCCGCAGGTGGGTAAGAAGGCTGATCTTTCACTATGAAAATCAAAGTACATCCATGCCATATACCCAATTATCGAATTATCTTTTGTGGCGATCAGGGCGTTGCCGTTACCAATTTGCTTAGCTATGTGTGATTCAATGACATATCTACCGCCTTTACGAAAATCAGGGAAAGCATCGCAACAGCAGTATCGTCCGAATTGCGCTTCCCAGAGATTCGCTGCATCTGTTATATCCGCTTCTTTCATAGGAATTACTTTTATCATCCGACAACCTCACAGCATATATAAAATCTGTAGTTCAAAGCCACTCGCAGAATTCCTGTTTATCGTTCCACTCATTTCAAATGGTATTTTATAACAAATGATGCTAAAGAGCAAGCTCAAAGCATTAACAAGCCTTGCCCATCGTGCATGGGATCATTATGTCCGCTATGTCATATGGCCCGGTTCAGCGCCATGATCGTGGTAATTGTTCAGTCCAAAAGTCTATAGGGCCTTTGAGCTGTTTTTTAGCAAACTGGCCACATTCCCGGCCGGGAGAGAATAAACGTGTCACAGAGGCCACGAGGCAAGACCATAAAAATGAACAGATAACAAAAAGCCATATAACGCTTGTGTTACATGGCTTTCTTGATGGCTACCTACATGACAAAATGCTTATACTATCCTGTTGGCAAGCAATATTTCGTGAGCAATATCGTCAGCAGTTCCAATAAGTTGGATAACATTCGGAAGCCAATAAAAAGCGGAGGTATTATCATCATATAAAAAATATGTATTGTCTGCATGGCATAAATAAACCTTTTTGTTGAGTGCTATAGCCATTCCAAACTCCGTATGTGTTCCTCTGCCTTGTGGAGTTAGAACGATAACGATGTCAGCTTCACTGACGGCAACAAATTCTTTTTGACCGACATCTTTCAACGTATCAATATCTGTTTCTTTAACTGAACCATGTACCGTCCAATCATATGTGTGTGTCCAGCCTGCTGCCTTTAATTTTTCCGCAAGATACTGCACTTGCTTATAGTTCTCAAATTTGGATGCAATGTAAAATTTCATTCTATCAACTCGCCTAATATAAATACTGTTTAGTTAGGCTAACGGATTATCATGCGAAAGCCCGCGACTACATTCCCCTATTTCATTCGTTCCTGACACGGCATTTTCCTTGTCCAAAACAGGCATCGTGTACTTTTGCACCCAGAGCATGCCTGACAAGCAGGGAACGTGAGATTGTAGATCATGGGTGCATGACTTCTCCGAGCCGCTCCCGGATGCCAAGAATTTGGTTTGTCCTTCAATTTATCATAGCTTGTGCAACTTGCACCCATCATGCAAGAAACCCCGCATTTCTGCAGGGTTCCTCACTCGTCTGTGATTCTACGTCTTCTGACATAGGGATTTGGTCGAGGCGACAGGATTTGAACCTGCAACCTTTTTATTTGGTATAAGCGCTATGTTGCTAACGGCATGGTTTTTTACATGGTACCATTCAAACCATCGTTTCCTGAAGCCTTGCCTTCAATATTTCCGCATAGGGCTTATTCACAACGCAGTTGTTGAAGTGATACGCCTGCATGATGCGGTCGATATCATTTTCCCCCATGCCCTTGAAGCGCATGGCATACACGGGCTGCAGCATGGCCGCGGCATAGCCGGTGAGCGCAGCATAGTTTAGCCCCAGGGCGTTGGAGCGCTTGCTATAAGGCGCCTGGGACACATCCATGATCATGTCGGCCAGTTCAGCCGTCTTTTCGCGGCCGGGGCAAGGCGCAAAGTGGGCCACAAAGTTCTCGGCGCCCAGCACCCGCTTCATCTCCTGCACGGGCTTGATGATCTGCATCAGTTCCGATTCCGGGTCCAGCGTTACCCATCCCATGACGCCGGCATCCTTATAGGTCCAGGTTGTCCAATGCGCACCGTATTCGTTGTAAATGGACAATTGGTCATCCATATTCTGGAGCCGGTAGGGCAGTTCTTCTGCCGGGCCATGGTACTGGGAGCCGAATTCACCCACCCAGAGTGGCACGTTATGTTCCCTGGTGAATACGGTTCCCTGGTCGTTAACGAAATCTCTGTAATGCTTGTTCTTGTCCCAATAGATTTCCGCGCCGCTTCGGCCAAAATGTCCCGGATACTTGCCGGGGCCAAAGCCGGGGGCGGTGTAATTGTGGCTGGAGTAGACAAGATTATCCGCAAAGGGCGCGTCCATACCGTCGAAGTAATGGCCGTACCGGTCGCCCTCCATAAAGATGATATGCTTGGGGTCGACCTCGCGGATGTCGTTTACCAGCCGGCGGTACACGCTGTTCATGGCGGGCCAATCGGAACGGAAATTTTCGAAAAAGTCGAAGGCGTGGTCGCCGCAGGGCGTGTTGCTGGCAGGCTCGTTCATCAACTCGTACCCCGCCACCGCCGCGCGCCCTGTATACCGCGAGGCGATCTCCCGCCAGAGGCCGGCAAGCCTGTCCTGGAAGAGCTTATGTGTCCAAAAGAGCGAGGCGCCGCGCTCGTTGTCGCTGTGCCAATGGCTGTTTTGCCAGCCTTGCACCGCGTGCATGTCAAAGATCACATACAACCCGTGCTTTTCGCACAGCTTTACCGTCTCCTCCAGGCGGCGGAATCCTTCCTCCTTGTACACAAACGGCGCCATGTCATCTTCAAAATGCCTGTAGTTCAGCGGCAGGCGAACGCAGTTGGCTCCCAGCCCGGCGATGAAGCGGATATCCTCCTCGCCGAAAAAGTTGTCCAGCAGCCTTTCAAAAAAATAGCGGCCCGTCTTTTCCCCCAGCGTCTGCCGGATGTGCTTGCGAATGCTCGATTCCGTGCCGGGGTAGCCGTCGATAAAGTCCTCCATGTTCATGAAGCCGCCTACGCAGGTGCCCCTTAAGTATACGGGTTTTGATGAAGCGTCTACGATCTTCCCGTTTTTGACTTGCAAAAGGTCCATGCTCATGCCCTCCCCTGTACATTAAAACGTGAACTCGTGCACTGTTTCCTTTGAGATCATCCTTGATTCGTCCACTTCTTCCCCAAGCCCCGGCGTATCGTTCATGGTCAGCCATCCATCGTTGCCCAGGCGGTTATGAAGGAAGACGGCGTTTTTCTTATCCATAAAGTTCAGCAGGTATTCGCAATAGGGGCAAATATCCTGCGGCATAGAGGCAACCACGTGCATGGCCGGCATGAGGGAGTGGCCGTGGGGGATAAAGGTCACGCCGTACATTTCGCACAAGTCGGCGATGCGCAGTGCCTCGGTGATCCCACCGCACCATACCGGATCGGACTGGATCACATCCAGCACATTTTCCTTCAGATAGCCGTTCACTTCCATGCGGGTGTACAGATGCTCCCCGGCGGAAAGGGGGATGGAGGTCTCCTCCTTCAATTTACGGTAGCCGTCCACCATATGCGGGCGCAGCACCTCCTCCACCCATATGGGGTGCACCTTTTCAAGCTCGCGGAAGATATCCTTGGCATAGCTGATGGTCCAGCCCATCCAACAGTCGAACATCAGCTCGTATGTATCGCCCAGCGTTTCCCTAAGCAGGAAGGCCATCTCAAGGTTCTTTTTGAACCCTTCCGCTGCGTCTGCGGGGCCGTAGCGGAAGAACCATTTTTGCGCCTTGACGCCCATATCTTTCACTGCCAGCGCCCGCCGGCGGACAGCATCACTTTCCAGGGAAAAGCCCAGCATGCTTATATACGGGCGGATGCGGTCCCTTCCGCCGCCCAGAAGCTTATATACCGGCTGGCCCAGGATCTTTCCCTTCAGGTCCCACAGCGCGATATCCACAGCGCTGATGGCCATCAGCATCACGCCGCTGCGGCTGTGCCTGTCGAACCTGCTGGCGATGTCCCACAGCATGCGGTTGCTGAGGGGATCCCGGCCGACAAGATGGGGGGCGATGCCATCCATGACGGTCAAAAGCTCGCTTCGGTTCTCCACCGGGCCGCAGCGGCCCTCGATCCCCTCATCTGTCTCAATGACGACAAACATCGCGGTGGAGGTGCCGCCTCCCTCCTTGGAGCCGGAGCGCATGTTCCGGGGGTGGATATCCTTCGCGTATTCCTCATAGATGTCCAACGGGCCCACGCTGCGGGCCTCTCCCTTGTATTTGGGCTCAAAACGCACAGTGTCCCGCTCAATCCTTAACCCGGTAATCTTCATGCTGTATCCTCCTTGTATGCCATCAGGCATTGATGATACTGTCATAATACCCTGTTGGGGAAATGCCGTAGACCCGCCTAAAAGCCTTATAGAAAGTGTTGAGGTTTGTATAGCCCACCAGCACGGCGATATCCTTCACCGTGCGCCCTCCTTCCCGGATCAGCCGCTCGGCATGGTCCATCCTTGTTTTTTCGATTTTCCCCGATATGGTTTCCCCTGTGATCCCCTTATAAAAGAAGGAGAGATAGTTGATTGTGAGCATGAACTCCTGGGCGATCACTGTAAGGTCAAGCTGGCTGTCCTGGTAGTTTGCATCGATAAAACTGTTGATGCGCTCCACCAGGTGGCTATTGCGCATGTTCTTTTTCTTTTGCACTGCCTGGCATAACAGCGCCGCCGCCTCACCAATTTTTGCCCACTGGGCATCCTGGACGAGATTGTTTTGAAGGTAGATGATCTTGTGCAGCCTGGCGTCGTCCTCCTCGTCCAGATCCTTTATCTCGTCCCTGGCGCGTATCAGACTACCTTTGACGGCATGGATCAGGAAGGCGGAATACGGCATTGCCAGCTTGTTCTTTTCCATGTTATCCCGGAATATGGACGTCAGCAGCTGACCGGCCTCCCGCTCGTTGCCGGCCAGGAGGTAATTGATCAGCTTCCTCTCCACGTCAATGGAATAATCGTACGATTCGTTCAGCACGGCGCTGCCGCCCAAGATCTGCGCAGGTTCCCCTGGCAGCGCATCGGCATCCTTCAGGCTGCGGCAAAGGGAGAAATAGATGATCCCCAGGGAATTTAAGTCCTCCACCTCGCCGCTTATGGCGCATTTCAGCTTCAAGTTCAGCTTTTCCGTCACTGCGTTTTTGAGGTTGTTCACCTCGCTGTGGATTGGGGGGACCTGGCTTCTTTCATCCAGGCAGAAGATGAGCGCGATATGGCTGAAATCCACCTTGTGTACAAACACGCCTACATCTACATGCTTGTTCAGAAAATCCGTGATCACGATGGTGGCAGTATCCATCTCCTGCAAGAGCTCTGATAAAAGCTCATTGTTGTAACCCACAAGCTCGAACACCGCCAGCGCATACAGGGGGCGATCCATTTGAACGCCGGAATGCCGGGCAATGGCCTGCAATTCCTCTTCTGAGGAAAAGCCGCTGCCAAGCAGCCTGTCCAGAAAGATCATGCGGTTCAGTTCCTGGTACTTGCGTACCTGCCCTTGCAGGTTTTGGTTGTTTTCAATAAGGCCCCTTATGTGCGCGTCCAGGCTGGCGTATTCATTTGCGCCCTTCAGCATCGCCGTGCCGTCATTAGGCCGGAACACGTTCAGCAGCTTGCGCAGAGGCATCAAGCCCCAAATGGAAAGCAGTACACTCATGATAACGCCGGTCAGCAGCACCGACAGCGTCAATATCGCCAGGGTGCCAAAAAAACGCTGGCGCTCCGCCAGGAAAATGTTTCTGGGTACCAATAATGTATACTGCCACTGCGCAAGGTTGAGATCGCGGGTGAAGGATACATACTTTTCTCCGCCTGATAATACCGGGCCATAACCTTCTGCCTTGGGCGCCGCGCCCGTTAGTATAGCCGGACTACTTACGTACACGAGGCTGCCGTCCAGGCCGCGAACCTCCGCCACCGCCCCATCCGCAATCGCACTCTCCAGGCCGCGGATGATCTCATCCCCGTTGATCCTGGCAATCATCAGCACCTTGTCGGTGCCGCCGTTTTGGGGCTGCAGGTCAAGCAGCACGTCCACATAGCGCTCGCCGTTCCTGTCGTCAAAAACGGGATGGTAGTTCATAAACTGCGGGGCCTTGACCATTTCGCGCCACGCGGGAAAATCCATGTCGGTATAGCGGAGCACCACATCAAAATACACGTTGGGATATAGCCCCACAGAGTTGGATGAAATAAAAATACTGCTTTTGGTAAAGTAAAGGATCAGTTCCTTGATGAATTGGGTGGTGTAGTTGTAAGGCTGCAGCTCCCGGGAGTATGCGTTGATTGCAGGTATGCTTGACCCATTGACGGGCGCGTCCAGCTGCCGCAAAGCCTGGGTAGCGTCACGCGCCTCAAGCACCACGGAAAGGTCATACAAATTGCCCAGCCTTTCGTCCAGCGTGCCGCCTGCACGTTCGAGCATCGCCCTGTAATCATCCTCCAGCTTACTTTGCGTGTACTTGACATTGGCGTCATACAGGAACACGGCGAAGATGGAGATGGTGACGACACTGACTGCCATATAGGTCATAACGTACCGCAAAAACAGGGAACGCTTTCGTTTCACGGCATATCCCCCTTGCATCCAAAAAACGCACCTACATGATGTCATTCTACCATATCAAGCCCAACAAACCAAGACGGGGCGGCGGCCGCCCGCTGTAAAAGTGAGACGGCCGCTACCCTCATATCAAGATACTTGACGACTTTATTTGGCAGTCATGAAGCGGTCGTACGCCTGCTGCATGATTTGCATCGCGCGATCGTAGCGGAGGTTTTTAAGCTCAGAAAGGTAGTTGTCCCATCCCTCGTCGATGCCGCCGGCGGTAACGAAGGCCACACGGCTTTCATCAATGAACTGCACCAGCGCCGCGTTGATCTCGTTCAGTTCCCGTGCCTCATCCGCGCTATAGATCAGGGGCGGCAGGCAGGTTTCCACGGCGGGAGCGAAGGGCTGGTATGCAAGCATGGTGTTCCACAACAGATCCTGCAGCGCATAGGGATCGTCGCTGGCAACGCCCTTATTATCAAAGAAGTTGTAGTAGGGGTTACGGTTCTGCCAGTGGGATTTTTGTTCACTGCCGTACACCAGGATCGCCTCGAACAGCGCGTCGCCGCCATCCACGGCCTTCTTGCCCACGGGATTCTTGATGTAGTCTACGCCGGGCTCGCCCAGACGCCCCCACATGGAGATTTCCTCGGAGTAGAACAGGTCGGCGAAACGGAAAGCAAGCTCGGGATTTACGCAGGCGGAGGTGATGACCCAGCAATTGGCTTGGTTGAAGTAGCCATACGGGTTGTACGCCGTAAGCTGCACACCAGTAGGTCCCTTGAGGGGTGGAACGGCCACATAATCACGGAAGCGGTTGCTGCCCGTCATGTTGGCAAAGGTGTTGGGGCCGCCGGCCGTCAGCGCGCCCAGAATGGCCACGTCGGGATTTTCAAAGATCTGCTTCATCTGGGCTGCGTCCTGGGTGAAGGTAGCTGCATCCAGCAGGCCCTCGGACACCAGCGAATTCATGAATTTCAGGCCCTCTTTGTACGCATCCTTGTTGTACGCCGGATCGACCTTGCCGTCAGCGATGGTATACCTGCGGGACCCGGTACCGTTGCCATCGGTAGGGTACTGCAGGAACGCGTTGAGGAGGAAGGTGTCGGCCAGCGTGCTCCAGCCGGTGGTCGCGCCCATCATGGGAATCTCATCCGCTATGCCGTTGCCGTTGGGGTCCTTCGTTTTGAACGCCTGAAGCACGGCTTTGAGTTCGTCGGGTGTTGTGGGCATCGCAAGGCCCAATTTGTCCAGCCATACCTTGTTGATCCACAGGCGGCTGGGCATCATGTTGGGGAGGGACATGCTGATGCTGGGCAGCGCATAGATATTGCCATCAGGCGCCGTCATCATCTTCTTAAGATCGGGGAATTGGGCAAGGACTTCTTTGAAGTATTTGGAGTCCTTTTCGATGTAGTCGTTCAGCGGGACGAAAGTGCCCTGCGAGGCGTACTCCACCAGGGTCGAGGTGTCCATGCCGCCCATGAAAACATCGGGCAGACCCTGGCCGGTGGCCAGGAGCAGGTTCAGCTTCTGCGTCTTGTCCTGGCTTAGAACCAGGTCCCATTCAATCTTGACGCCTGTCATCTCTTCCAGGTGCTTTGTCAGTTTGTTATCCACATAGTCCAGCACCTGCGGCTCCTGCTGGAAGAAAATGCGCAGTGTCACAGGATCGGTGGTCAAAGGCAGCGCACCGGGCTCGTTGGCCCCGGCCAGTGCGGAGGCGGTGCCCGCCAACAGCGTCAGTGCGGTGAGTATGGACAACACGTTTTTCAGGAATCGTTTCATATTTTCCTCTCCTTTGCAAATCTTTAAGCTGTCTCGTTCAAGGCCGTATATGGCCGAGCCTCAGTTCCCCCTTTCCTCAAGCAATATCTCATCGTAAAAGCCGGCCTTATCCCTTGACAGCACCGGTCAATGCACCCTTGACAAAGTGTTTGGAAACGAACGGGTAAGCCACCATAAACGGCACGGTGGCCACGATGATCAGGGAATATTTCAAAAGATCGCCCAAGCCCTGCTTGACGCCCTCCAGCTGGGGATCATACATCACGGAAGGGTCGATGGTGTTGCGCACCAGGATCTCGCGCAGGATAATCTGAAGCGGGAACTTGTCCCTGTCCGAGAGGTAAATGAACGCATTGAAATAGGCGTTCCAATGCCCTACGGCGTAGTACAGAAGAAGCACCGCCAGGATGGGCTTTGAAAGGGGTAGTACCACACTTGACAAAAACCTGATATGGTTGCACCCGTCGATGGAGGCGGCCTCAAAAAGTTCCGCTGGGATGTTGTTCTGGAAAAACGTACGGCAGATGATGAGGTTGTATACGCTGATCGCCCCCGGGAGCAGCATTACCCAGCGGTTGTTGGTAAGGTTCAGGCTGGAGGCCAGCATGTAAGAGGGGATCAGGCCGCCGCTGAAGATCATGGTGAAGGTGAACAGGAACATGATGATGTTCCGCCCGGCCATCTTTTTGCGGGAAAGGGGGTAGGCCGCCAGCACGGTCATGAGGATGTTGATGGCGCTGCCCGCCACGGTGTAAAAGATGCTGTTCAGATAACCCGTTATGATGACCGGGTACTTGAACACGGCAGCATACCCTTCCAGGGAAAAATCTACCGGCCACAAGAGCACGCGGCCTGTCATCACGGCGGTTGGAGAGCTGATGGAAGAGCTGATGATGTATACCACCGGTAAAAGTACGATCAAAAGCGCCAGGGCCAGGAAGATATCGTTGATTATGAAGAAGGCGCGGTCACCTTTGGAATGCTTGATCCTGTTCATACGAACCTCCAGTCTAAAAATCGGAATCTTACCACAGGCTCGTTTCGCCCCACTTGGAGGCGATCTTGTTTACAATGAGGATCAAGACCAGGTTTACGGCGGAGTTGAAGAAGCTGATGGTGGTGGAGTAGGAGAAATCTGCCGAAGCGGAAGCAAGGCCCGTCTTGTAGGCGTAGGTGGCAATGATCTCAGAGGAACCGATGTTCATCAGGTTCTGCATCAAAAACGCCTTTTCAAACCCAAGGTCCATGATGCGGCCCATGTTCATGATCATAATGATGGTGGCCGTGGGAACGAGGCTGGGGATATCGATATGCACAAGCCTCTTAAAGCGGCTGGCGCCGTCGATCACCGCCGCCTCATGCAGCTCCATATCCACACCCGACAGCGCCGCCAGATAGATGATCGTGCCCCAGCCGCAGTTTTGCCACGCCTCCGACCATACGTACATATGGAAGAATGCAGGCCCGGACGCCATAAAATCGGTTGCTTTCCCGCCAAAGAGCATGACCAGCTTATTGAAGATGCCCATATGCACATTGGTGAACTGTACCAACATGCCCACCAGCACCACCGTGGAAACAAAGTGGGGCAGGTAAGTGATCATCTGCGTGGATTTTTTCAGCTGCGTATGCACCGTGCTGTTCATGGCCAGTGCAAGGATGATCGGAAAGGGAAACGTAACCAGCAGCTGGTAGATGCTGACGGTCAGCGTGTTTTTAAGCGTCCTGGAAAACATGTAATTGTTAAAGAACTTCAAGAAGTTGTCGAGCCCCACCCATTGGCTGCCCCATATGCCGTCCGCTGCGCGGAATCTACGAAAGGCGATCTGCGCGCCGTACATGGGCTGGTACTTGAACACCAGCAGCCAGATCAGCGGCAGGAGCAGGATCAGGTACAACTGATAATTTTCACGAAGTAGGCGGACAACCGGCGATGATCTTTTCCCTGTCGCTTTGTTCAACAAATACAACTCCTCTTCGTCCATGACATACGGGAACCATGGATTACGGTTTGTTAACCCCCATATGCCGCCGCACGAAATTTCAAATTGTAAAACTGAATTTTTGTATTTGGATTTTACAGCAAAATGCTCAAAATGGATAGTGTAAAATTCCACGAAACAGTGACAATATACATATTTAGCATCTGAAAATCACGATATTGTATAGTTTGTCCATAAAGCTCTTGCATAGCCCGAGTGATAAAAATAGTTTCGCATTTTAAAGTTCCATAATTGAAAAAACGACTTGTTATGGTATAGTATACCTGCATAAAAGAAGAAATCCGGGCATGAGAGGGAAATGTAATTGTTAAAGTTAATTGAAAAACGCATCTCATCATTTCAAAACGGTATTCATGAAAGTATAACGAGCGACAGGGAATTTGCGTTGTATTTATGTATCGGTTTCCTTTCCGGTGTGGCAGGCGGAATAAACACTTCGATATTCAACAATTTCTTGAACGATGTATTGCATTTATCCGAATCCGCGCGCGGTGTGCTTGAATTCCCAAGAGAACTGCCGGGATTTTTGGTTGTGTTTGTTTTGTCGCTGCTTGCGTTTCTTGGCGATACCCGCATTGCTTCCATTTCTATGTTTGCCGCGGCAATCGGTATTGCCGGACTGGGATTTTCGCAAAGCTATGGTGTATTGGTATTGTTCCTGATGATTTTCAGCATGGGTCAGCATCTTTATATGCCGATTGCAAGCAGCATGGGCATGCACCTTTCGAACCCCGAGAAGTTCGGCGCAAGGCTTGCAAAATACAACGCATATAATCTTACCGCCTCCCTCTTGGGCTATGGAATTGTCTGGGCTGGATTCAGATACTTAAATATTTCATATAAAGCGGCGTTTATCGTTGCGGCTTTTTTCTATTTGTTTGCCACATTCACAACTTTTCTAATGAAGAAGCAGGAGCCGTATCATAAAAGTTTCAAACTTATCATACGGAAACGATACACACTCTATTATCTTCTGTGCATAGTCAACGGCGCACGCAAGCAGATTTTTCTCACGTTTGCTCCATGGGTTTTGATTCAGGTCTTTGGCGTAGGACCGGAGACGTTTGCAATATATGGCGTTATCATTGCACTGGTCAGCATCCTTACCAGAACGCTTGTTGGAAATGCAATTGATAAGCTGGGCGAGCGCAAGGTTTTGTCAATCGAGGCTGTTGTACTGTTTTTATTGTGTATAGGTTATTCCTTTGCTTCGAATATTTTCACCGCACCGGTAGCGGTAGCCATAATCGCAGCTTGCTATATTATCGACAGTTCCACAAATGCTGTTGATATGGCAAGATCCACATACATGCGAAAAATCGCCCTCTATCCCTCCGATATTACGCATACTCTCTCACTGGGTATCACCGTTGATCATTTGGTATCTATGAGCATTCCGATTTTGGGCGGGTTTATGTGGTCGGCATTCGGTTATCAAGCCGTGTTTATGTCCGCTGCGGTTATTGCTATCTCCAACTTTGTGTTAAGTATGAGAATACGCACCGAATAAAGAAGTTTTGTGTAACACAGGGACGGGCCATCAATCAAAAAAGCCCCTTTCGGGGCGGGAGACCGTCAAAAACCGACGGAGGGCCGGCATCTCAATTATTCATGCTATTGCTAAGAATGAAGTGCCTAACCGGGCGATTCCTCCAATTGAACTTATTTCCCGCCGGTTGTATCCCCGGTTTTCTTTTTGACCTGACGCGACTTGTGCTTTGCATTATCCGGCGTGGACGGTAGTATTTTTTCATCCGGTTCCTTTTTCACGCTGACACTCCTTTTCAAATTTCATTTCATCTTATCTTGCAGCAAACCCCACCACAAATATACATAAAGAGGACAACTGGGTAAGAGGCGTTACATTACTGCGGAATTTTAATGGTTCGGTGAGGGCATGCACAAATACACACTGGCAGTTCACCAGGCTTATAAGCGTGTCAGATTCAATATTTAGAAGTTCACATCTGCTTGATAAATAAGAAATTTCCACGCAGGCTATGGGTTTTTCCTATGCCTCTGAAAGTGGTTGTGCCTATTCCAATCTTTGAAAGATGAGCAAGCAAAGGTAAGTCAAATAGGGGGAGGGCGACTTCTTTTGCCCGAAATCCCATCCCTTTAATTTTTGGTACACTGATTCAGGTGTAAAAAGGCCGTCACGATCCTGCCTGTCCTTAATCAGTGCAATCATTTCCAGAAAGCGGGGATCATACGCTGCAAAAGGGTATTTGCTCACAACACTGGCCACGCTGATAATATCATACCAGCAGGGTGGAGCTTTTAGTTTACGGAAATCCGTACCCATATAAAACATATAGGGGTGCTTTTCAAAGCTGTCCTTCCATAATGACAGAAGCGTTTCCACAGAAGCGACAGCAACGGAAGAATTACAGTATTCCGGTATGTGGGACAGCAGATCGGCCATAATCAGAGTTGCGTAGGGACAACAATCCCCTTTGCTCCCCGGTCCCCGAAATTTGCCCAATTCAGGAGAAACTGCACAGGGGAAACCATTATCGCGGCTCAGCGAAACCAGATATTCAACGCCAGCCTTGATATGCTTTGAGTAATCTACGCCCGCCTTCAAAAGAACAAGCAATAGCAAGGGTGCATCGCACAGGCACCAACTGAATACATCCTCACCCGCCCCACCAAAATGCTTTGGGATGTTTATCACCGATTGGTAAACTCCATTGTCATCTCGATGTTTAAGGATTTGATCAATCGCTGTATTGATTTCTGGAACATCCATGTCAAATCCGATGTCTAGTAAAAACAACAATTTACGAACTGGCAAATCGGGATTTTTATGGTTCGTTACCGGCATGCCATGGAAACTGATAACATCGTTCATAAGGTTCAGAATCTTGCCATCCGCAAGAGCCGCGTTCTTAAGCTTGGCCGTCTCATCCTTGGATGCGCCGCACAAGTGAACATAAATGGCATATTTCAACCAGTCTTCACTGATGTTCAGCAGCTTCTCATACGCCATTTCCCACACCCCGCTTGAATGCGATAGTAGCTAGAATCTCACAATGTTGGTTCCCTCTCAAAATTCCTGTTTATCGTACCACTCAATTCAAATGGTCTTGGCCTATTTCGCTCATCCAGGTTTCGTACCGCCGCGTACCCCGCAGCCTTCATCGCCCGCTGACCCACGCCGGAAAGCAGCCAATTTGTTAGCTGCCTGGCCGGATGATCCATGGGCAAGCCCTTTTTCAGCACTGCGTAATAGGTTACACTCAGCGGATAGGAACCGTCGAAAACCGTCTGATCTGCTGCTCCGGCGTTATGTTAAGGAGCATGGCCGCGATGGCCTCCGAAAGAGGAATGGTGGCGGTGGAGCCATCAACGGCATGATAAAAGTTCTTTTCTTCGCCGCTTAGCATATCCTGCCAATCGTCCTGCGCCCACGCTGTCATTCATGGCGCAAATCATCATGAAGAGCAATAGGCAAATCAACCGCTTCGTCATTTCTATCCACCTTTTTGTCAGTTGAGCCGGCAAAACCTGTCATCCCTTATTCTTTTGATGGATTTCTTTTAAAAACGCTTGTCCATATCGTGCAGCCTTGATCTCTCCTACGCCGGTTACCTGCAGAAATTCCGCTATGTTTCGGGGCTGCTTGACTGCCATATCCGCAAGGGCGGCATTGGAAAAGATAATGTAGGCCGGTACGTTTTCCGCTTGCGCCAGTTTGGTGCGCAATGCTTTCAGCGCGGCAAGCAGGCCTTCGTCCGTCTGCGCCGGCAGAGCTTTATTTTCTTTTCGGGAAGAAGCAGCCTTTTCGAAAGGACTTTGCTTTCGGCAAGTGTACAGCACCCTTTCCCCGTGGAAAAGCACCTGCCTTGCCCGCTCGGTCGTGCACAGCACCGGGTATTCATCATTTGTCAGGATCAGATAGCCTTCGCGTATGAGACAGTCGATATAGTCCCTGATTTTGGTGCGGTCCATATCGCGCAGGATGCCATAGGTCGGCAATCTGTCAAGGTCCAGCTGCATTATCCGCTGTTCTTTGCTGCCGTGCAGCATACGTACAATCAGTGTCAGGCCAAGACAGGAAGCGTACTTCCTCTCTACGCGGGCAACAGAGGAGAGTATTTTTTGTGCCTCGACGGTAATGTCCTTAAGCACCACTTCCCCGGTACAATTCCCGCAATTGCCGCAATGGACGGCGGCGTTCTCGCCAAAGTAGTTCATCAGATGGGCGCGCAGACAGCCGGTGGTTTTGCAGTAGGCGGTCATCTGATCCAATCGCTGCAGATCCCTTTTTCGAACAAGCTCCCGCTCCTCCTCGGAAAGCGCCTCATTTTCCTCGGCATTGTTGATGAGAAACTTTGCCGTTTGTATATCGCCGGCAGAAAAGAACAGCACGCAGTGGGCCTTTTCCCCGTCACGCCCGGCGCGGCCTGCCTCCTGATAGTAGCTTTCGATATTTTTCGGCATATTGTAATGCACCACAAAGCTGACATTGGATTTGTCAATCCCCATGCCAAAGGCATTTGTGGCAACCATGATCCTCGATCTGTCATAGACAAAGTCCTCTTGGTTTTGCTTCCGCTCCGCATCACAAAGCCCGGCGTGATATCGCGTGGCTGCAATGCCGTTTTGCCGCAGTTTATCGCAAACCGATTCCACCGTTTTTCGGGTGGCACAATAGACAATGCCGCTTTGCCCCGGCCGTTCGGCGAGAAAGGCTTGCAAACAAGCGTCCTTGCTATGGGGGCGCACTACCTCAAAAAAAAGATTGGGCCGATCAAAGCCTGTGGTGATACGCAGAGGATTTCGCATAAGAAGGAGTCTTTCCATATCGTCTTTTACTTCCGCGGTGGCGGTGGCGGTGAAAGCGCCAACCACAGGACGCCTGGAAAGAGAAGCCGCAAACTCCGCGATCTTCAAATAGCTGGGACGAAAATCCTGCCCCCACTGGGACACACAATGGGCCTCGTCTACTGCCAGAAGCGATATTTCCGTTTCCCCGGCAAACCGAAAAAAGTCCGCGGTAGTCAGCCGCTCCGGCGCCACGTAAATGATTTTGTAGGCGCCGTTTTTGGCGCGGCGGAACACCTCGCGGTATTGCTCTGATGTGAGGGAGGAATTAATATAAGCGGTAGAAATTCCGGCCTGAGACAGCGCGGCTACCTGATCCTTCATCAGGGAAATCAGGGGCGAAATAACCAGCGTAAGCCCCGGCAGCAGCAGCGCCGGCAGTTGATAGCAAATAGACTTGCCTGCCCCGGTGGGCATGACGCCCAGCACATCCCGGCCAGACAGCAGCGCGTCAATCACCGCCTCTTGCCCCGGCCGAAACTTGCTGTGGCCAAAATACTGCTTGAGCGGTGCGAATATATCTATGGTAACACCAGCCTTATCTGAAAAAGTACTTGTATCAAAAGTGGAATTCTAATTCTGCATTTTGGCCGTCAAACTGTAAAAGGCAAGCAGCTTCTCATTGTGGCGATAACAGCAAATCAAACCTTCATTCAAATTATACCGCATGGTTACTGAAAAATCCACATGTTCCAAAATCAGGGCAATTGAACCTGCCTTCTTATATACATTATTTTGTAAAATGCAGTAGGAAATGGCGTTATTCACAGCATGTACATTTTGGCATAGTGATAGATGCGAAGCGCTTCAGCAGCCTCATTGTGTTTTTTTTTACCGCAATTTTGGCTGCCAATTGTATCAATTTAGACAGTAAAATGCATTATGGAGTTATAATCAAATGGACGGAAAGGACTGGTATTTTCTGCCCTCCCCCTTGTTTTTAGAGCTTTTTTTTGTATGATAAGAAACAGTACACATGGCAGTCATGGATTGCCAAGAAAGGCAATATTGATGAGATACCGTTTAATAATAATCGTTTGCTTTTCCCTTTGTGTCGTTGTTTCGCTGGCAAATACCATGACGGCACTGGCTGAAGCCGGCCCGGCCGCTGCAGCCGAGCCGGTCCTTATGCTGAAGGTCAGTACGGCCAAGCAGAGCTATAAAGCGGGCGAAACAGTGAAAATGACCGCCGTGATCACTGGCACGGGCTATAAAAATACCAAATTCTTTGTCCAAAAAATTGGTGGATCCGGCGCCGGTATTGTATACGAAGGCACAGCGAAAACGGGAAAAACAATAAACGCCAGCTGGAATACTTTAGATGCGGACCCCGGCTCGTATGAGGCGGTTGCCGTCATTTATGGAGAAGGCGGCGCCGAGCTTCAAATCGCCGGCAGCACGTTCAAGGTGACCGTACCTGTAGCGGGCCTGAAACTGAACAATACCAAAATATCGCTTGAAAAAGGCGACACGTTTAAGCTTTCGGCGGAGGTCTCCCCCAAAGAGGCCAACCAGGCTGTCAGCTATCAAACCAGTAATTCTTCGGTGGCATCCGTAGACCAAAATGGTTTGATCACTGCCAAGAAAGCCGGTAAGGCGACCATCACAGCAACGGCAAAGGATGGGGGCAAGAAAGTCACGTGCACCGTAACGGTCTCGCAATATGAATATAATGTCAACAAGCTCGTAAGTGCCGCAGTCAAGTATCTGGGTACCATCGAAGACCCCCTGGACAGCAATCTGGTCTTCTTCAACGACTGGTACTTTGGGAAAACAGGGATGGCGGTGCCGTGGTGCGGCGTATTTGTCACAAAAGTCATTTACGACGCCGGGATGATGGGGACGACATGGGGAAGCCTGAACACCGCCCGAAAATCCGTCGCCGAGGGAGTGCGCAACTACCAGACGCTTGCAAAGAGGCAAAACCGTTGGATCACAAGCGGGTACAAGCGCGGCGACATCGTTTTGTTCGACTGGCAGAGCAACGGGGGGTACGATCACATCGCGGTCATCGAAAGCGTAAGCGCGGGCGGCAAGACGATCACCACAATCGAGGGCAACACATCCGACCCTGAGGGCATACAAATAGGCGATGTCGGCGTGTACCGCAAGACGAGGGCCGTAGACGGACAAGTGATCGGCGCATACCGCCCGCCGTATGAGAAGTAGAAGGGGTATCCTTCAGCCGCCTTCATTTGTACAGGATAGCATTCATCCCTTCACGCTGCCCATTACAAGCCCGGTGGTGAAGTACTTTTGCAGGAACGGGTACACGATCAGCGTGGGTATCAGGCCAAGGAACAGCTGCGCTGCCCTGCCGGTCTGCTCATTCATACGGGCCAGCAGCGCATAATAGTCTGAGCCGGACTGGCGCAGCATATCGTTGAAGTTGGTCAGCAGCGTCTGCAGGTAGGTCTGCAACGGGTAGTTCTTGGGGTCGTGCATGAACAGCGCACCGGTGAACCAGTCATTCCAATGGTATACGAACGAAAACAAACCGACCGTTGCCAGCGCGGGCTTTAAAACCGGCAGGATCACGCTGAACAGTGTGCGGAACAGGCCTGCGCCATCGATCATGGCGGCTTCTTCAAGCTCGGGCGGTAATCCGCGCATGAAGTTCATCAGGATGACCATGTTGAAGACGGGTACGGACAGCGGCAGCACCAGTGACCAAATGCTGTTTAGCAGGCCTAGCTCGTTTACCAAAATGTAGTATGGTATCAGGCCGCCTCCGAACAGCATCGTGATCACATAGAATACCATATAGTAATTGCGTGCGCCGAACCGGCTCCTTGTCTTGGAGAGCGGGTAGGCGGTAGTAACCATCATGAACAGGTTGATCGCTACGCCCAGAAGGCAGCGCAGAAGAGATACATCAAGAGCGCGCAGGAACTTGCCGTTCTGCATGGCGAACTCATACGCCATCATCGTGAAGCCCTTGGGCCAGAAGTAGACCTTACCGGTGGAAACCGCCGCGGGTGAGCTGAATGAAATCGCAAGCGTGTTGAGCAACGGAAGGAAGCACGTCAGGCATACCAGAATAATGAATGTGTAATTGAACACACGGAAGATTTTCTGTCCCATTGTCATAAACTTCATTTCGCCACCCCCTTAAAACACGCGGTAATTCGCAAATTTATAGGCAGTGTACAGCGACAGCGAGATCAGCGTACACGAGACAACACTCTTAAACAAACCCACAGCGGTGCCGATGGCATACTTGCCATTTTGCAGGCCCAGGCGGTAGACGAAGGTGTCAATGATGTCACCTGTGGGATATACGGCAGGCGAGTAAAGGTTGTATATCTGGTCAAAGCCTGCATTGAGCACATTACCCAAGCCCAGCACCGTCATCAGAACGATGATCGAGTACAGCATTGGCAGCGTCACGTACAGCGTTTGCTTCCACCGGCCGGCGCCGTCGATGACGGCAGCCTCATAGAGCTCCGGATCGATGGACGTGATGGACGCCAGGTATACCACCGTGCCAAAGCCAAACGTTTTCCAAACATCCGTGAGGATCATCGTCCAGGGGAACACACTCCGGTTGGATATAAATTGGACCGGCCTTAAGCCAATCGCTTTCAGAATAACGTTCACCATGCCGTCCGAGGCCAGCAGGTTGATCAGGATACCCGCCATGATGACCCAGGAGATGAAGTTCGGTATGTATACGATGGTTTGGAACAGCCGCTTTGCTTTTGTAGCCCGCAGCTCATTGAGCAGCAAAGCGAACAAGACCGATGACAGCGTCTGGATTGCGATTTTAAAAAAGGAAATATAAAAAGTGTTATAAATGGAAGTGATGAACTGAGGCGTCGAGAATACCAATTTGAAGTTTTCCAGGCCCACCCAGGGCGAACCCCAGAAGCCAAGGCCCGGATTATAGTTTTGGAAGGCCATAATGATCCCATAAATCGGCAGATACGAAAAGATAAATGTTAGGATTACGCCCGGAAGGAGCAGCAGGTGGAATGGCCATTCCTTCTTCAGTCGTTTGATCATGGATGCTCCTCCTTAAATACAGGATTCAGCGACGACGATTTGCCGCCGCTGAATCCTGTTTGTTACTGTACCGGCTAAGCCTTATTTGCCGCCGTACTGCGCGTTGACCGCGTCCTCCATGATCTGGCCGCCCTGGGCATACCAGTTTGCGAGCACCGTATCATAGTAGTCCACAGGCTGTGTGCCCATGATGATCTCCATGACGCCGTTCAGGATGATGTCGATGCAGTTGATCGTTTTGTCGAATTCAACGGGCGGCGGACCCCACATTTCGGTCTTCTTCAGGAAGTTGTTGTCGATTAAGAACTTGGAGTTGTAATACGAGCAGCCATCAAAGCCTTGCTGCAGGTAGGCGCCAATGCCGCCGGTGTTCTTATCATTCAGCCAGCTGATGGAGTCGCCGTACTTCTTCTTCATGCCGGCGGTGAAAAGTTCAGAGGTGTCGCCGGTCTTAAGCGCATTGAGCACATGCTCGAACTGGATCATATCAGCCATCGGGTCGATGATCTCCACCGAGCCGGGCACATGTTCACGCTGGCCGTCTGTAAATCCCTTGAACTCTTCTTCGGTGAGCTTGGTGTTGGGGTCGAACATGACGTAGTCGGTGTAGCTGATCAGCTTCATGACCGCGGCAGGATTCTTGCAGGTCTTGCTGACCACGATGATGTTGTTGTTCGGGAAGCCGACCTGGCCCAGCACCTGGGAGCCGTCGATGGTCGGGAATGGGAACGGGATCATGTAGGCGTTGTCGCTGCCCTGTGCTGCGACCAGGTTGGGCCCGTTGAGCCAGCCCTGCCACTGATAGAAGGGCTGCATGCCAACCTTGCCGTTGACGATATCCTGGTTCATCTTGTTTACATCAGCGTTGGCGAAGTCCGGGCTGATGATTCCTTCCTGGTACCATTTGGCCCAGTAGGTCAGCGCGGTCTTGAATTCCTTGTGGGAGATGCCCGCCTTGATGCGGCCGGTCTCGTCCTTGTACCAGAAGTACTGCGCGTTGGGGTTGGCCGGATTGCCCAGGTACACGCCGAACATCGGACCCGTCATGAACAGGTCCTCAAGCTTGTTCTCGATGGCCAGGCCGTATCCGCCGTGCTCCTCCATGAATTTCTTAGCCAGGTTTTCAAAGTCCTCAACCGTCTTGAGCTGCGGGGAACCTGCGGCCTCGTACCAGTCCTTGCGGATCCACA
Organism: Bacillota bacterium; assembly: GCA_023415715.1. Lineage (GTDB taxonomy): Bacteria > Bacillota > Clostridia > Christensenellales > Aristaeellaceae > JAEWAH01. The sequence continues at coordinate 21,767 of JAEZJP010000308.1, read as the reverse complement.
GATCCTTGGGCTGGTCGATAATGCCGTAGTAGTACTCCGGAATGCCGTAGATGCGGCCGTCCACGGTGGTCAGCTTGATGGTGTCCGGGTCGGTCTTTTCGTAGTCGCGAACACGCTGCGAGGTGTTGTTGTTGTAGTAGTCAGTGATGTCCAGCAACAGGCCGGCTTCCATCAATTGACGGAATTGGACATAGTTGCACTTGAATGTGTCCGGCAGGTTACCGGAGGCGATGGTCATGTTGAGCTTGGTAGGGTACTGGGTGTTGCCCTCGTCGATCCAGTCATAGGTCACTTCGACGCCCAGCTTATTGAGCCACGCGCGGGTCCAGGGGTTGTTGCGCTGGTCGTCGCCATTGTCAAAAACCTGGTCCATACCGGTACCCTTGACGGTGGTGATGTTTACCACTGTCGGATAGGGGGCATCCCAGTTGCCTTCGGGGATGGGCTGTGCCTCACGGGTTCCCTTTGCCGCTTGTTCGGCCATCGCCGTAGTCAATGACAACAACATCACAACTACCAGGAGCACCGAAACAGCTTTCCTGAACACCTTGTTCATCAAACTTTCCTCCCTTGTTTTTATCACTTAGTATCACTTGGATACATCATGCCTTGCTAAGCGCAATACTTATTTTTCGATGTTCTCCTTGGCCGCAGCGCTGGCCATGGCCCTTGATTTTGCTTTGTCCTCGCTCATCTGTTCGATGCTTTTGATATTCAGGCGGGCCGCACCTTTGTAGTCTTCTTTGGTGGGGATCAGGTTGCCCTTTGCAAAATGCTCTTTGGCCTTTTGTATGGCATCCTGATACTGAGGCAGCCATTGTGCTTGGGCGATGAGCATTTCGTCGACCATCTGCCATACTTCCGGCGGGTTGCAGACCGTGCCGGTTAGCGGATCGAGCAGCACAGCCTGTTTGAGCAGGTCGGCATCACCGGCTACCGCAGCCTTTACGGCCATTCGCTGCACACTGACGGATTGGGCGCAGATTGCGGCGCACCCCAGCGGCAGATCGCCCACCCGCGGGATCTGCACACCGTTAAAGTTGACATAGCCCGGCACCTCAACCACGCAGTCGTCAGGCAGGTTGGTGATGGCCCCGTTGTTGATCACATTGAAGTGTCCCCTGTAGGTACGGCCGGTTTCCAGACCTTCAATGATATAGGAGCCGTGCTCACTGCCGCGATCCGTGCCATTGTACTTCCTCGCAGGCTCCTTAAGCCAATTGGGGAAGTCCACCTCAAACCAGTTGCGGCCCTCGGTGCATACGCGAAGATAGCCTGCGGTTTCACCGTTTATCCAACTGATCCATGAATCTTGCTTCACGTCGATCCATTCCATGAGCTCGTCCGGGCGCTTCCTGTACCAGGCCAGATATTCGCTCAGGTGACCGTTGGACTCGGTGGAGTAGTAGCCGAACCTACGAAGAATGTCGATACGCACCTTCTCTGTGCGGGACAAATACTCGTCCTTCTCGAACGCGGGCAAAATCTTATCCAGCAAGTCTTCTCCGTTATGTTTGACGGAGATGTACCAGGTTTGATGGTTCAGCCCGGCGCAGATGATGTCGACCTCTTCCTTTTTATAGCCCAGCGCCTTGGCAATCTGCTCGTGCCCGTGCTGTACGCCGTGGCATAAGCCGATGGTGTTGACGCCGCCAAAGGTGTTGCAGGCCCAGGTCACCATGGCGTTGGGGTTGGAGTAGTTCAAATGCAGCACATCAGGCGCGCACACCTCACGCATGTCCTTGCAGAAGTCCAGCATCGCCGCGATCACACGCTGGCCATACATAATGCCGCCAACGCACAGCGTGTCTCCTACACACTGGTCCACCCCATACTTTAACGGGATATTGATGTCCAAAGCAAATGCCTCCAGGCCGCCGATGCGCACGCTGTTGATGACATACTTGGCGCCCTTCAGCGCCTCGCGCCGGTCCGTGGTCGCAAAAATCTGAATTTTCAGACCGTTCTCATGAATATCGCGCTGACAAAGCTTGGTAACCATGTCCAGATTATGCTGGCTGATATCTGTGAACGCGATTTCGATATCATGAAACTCCGGGACGGAAAGGATATCCGTCAGCAATGCGCGCGTAAAGCCAAGGCTGCCTGCGCCAATAAACGCGACCTTGAACGTCATAGATTCATCCTCCACTCTTTCGGTTGCCTTCGAAATCTTAAAGAACCGGGCCGGGCATCATCATATTGCATCACTTGCCACAAAATAAAATCAAATAATAACACTATGGCATGAATGCAATAGCGGTTGCGTTGGGTTATTATGTTCATTTATATCCGTCCCAGCCTTAATACGAATAATGCCAGGCTCTACCCACGTAGAAACAGCCTTATAGGATGACCTCCTTCAATTTTGAATGAACGTTCCGTACATTCTATTGAAAACATCATACTATAAGCAAAGACAACAGGTGGAATATATTTTGACTATGCATAATTCTAGTGTAATATATTCTGACATTTTTCACTTTTGTATCATGAAGTGACCGCTTTTTATCCTCCACAGCGCTTTCGCTCTTCATGTGTTCAGATTTCTGTTTCAATAAAATCATCTACGATATTGTCAAACATGTAAAGTTGACGTTTCTGGTGCTTTTCACTATGATTTCTATACTCCTGTGGAGAAACGCCAGTAATCATGGTGAATACATGGTAGAAATGCTGCCTTGAATTATATCCGACGCTAGCCGCAATATCCACGATCGGATCTTCTGTACAGGAAAGCATGAATTTGGCACGCTCGATGCGTATGGAATTCAAATATTCGATCATTGTCTGGCCGTTTGTCTGCTTGAATATCCGTTGCAGATAGGATGGGTTAATCCCTATTTCTTTCGCTATGTCATTTATTCTGACATCTTCCTGAATCCGGTCATGCAGGAGCATCAATGCCTTCTTCACATGTAAAAGCAAGTGCCCGCTGCTTATTGCCTCCTGATTTTCCTGTGCAAAACGAAGCAGAAGATGTGCAAGTGCCGTATCAGTAAGCGCCCGCGAAGAGGCATGCTGTTGGCATGATGCAAAGCACTCCACCACTTGGGACAGAGCGGTGTACAAATTTCCGGATATGTCAACTCCGCGCATGATAGGGCGTCCTTTTTCCACCAGATTCCTGAAATCGATGGATGATTTACATAGGCTTTCAATGGTCACCGGTGTACATTCTTCTTGGCGGATAGAGAATTCGGCGTTGGCTATATAGCAGTTTAGAGGCACTTCCAACGCATGAAGAATACCTGCATCCAGCAGTATATATTCTCCCGGGCCTAAATTTTCAACATGCCGGCCGGTCACCTTGGTAGATTTATCCCTATTATCACGGGAGAATTGAAGAATGTGTATGCGGCAAGTTCCTTTGAGCACATACATGATTTCTATTCTGGAGTGATAATGAGGCGACATCTTGAAGCCGTCCAATGTGCGTGAATAGCAGGCTTCCACTGTAGCCCAATAATCTCCCGTTTGAATCTTCGGATCATACAGACTATATGGTTCCATGAAACTCCATCCTCTTCCATATGCATTCATACATCTTTTCACCCATGTACGCATTATAGCACAAGCGCTGCATCAGTAAAAATGTATTGCACAAATCTGCAATTATCCTATCAATCCTTATTTTGCAGGTGCAGAAAAATGCCCACCGCATTGGGTGGGCAATTGCTTATGTGATTGTCCCCGTGTTATTTCAACGTTATACTGCTGCCATCCTTGTTGTCTGTCATTTGTATGGCATCCGGCAAAGCGTCTATGCTGACCATGATTTCCAGGGTGACTTCAGGCCAGCCCTTGTTATTCACACTTGCGGACAAGTTCATACCCTGAGGGAAGGTCTGGCCTTGCGCATTCTTGAATTCAAACGACCATACATCTTCCCGCGCGGCGTCGGCCGCTGCGGTCAAAGAGGCAGTCAGGTAGGCGCCTGCACAGGTCTTAACGGCTTTTACGCTTTGCACGGTATAGCCCGAAAGCTGCGCCCCGCCATCCGGGGTGTAGGTCTTTTCAGCTGTTACGCCGTTTACAGGGATACTGATGTTCTCTGACGTCTGCCAGTCCTTACCCTCGACAAAGGATGAGGTGGCGGGATCCATTTGGCGAACGCGCAGGGTCAGCGATCCAACAAGGGTTTCGGGAACGGCGTCAGGATTGGTTCGAAGCATATCCACCAGCAGGGCGGATCCATCCGCATCCCAGACAATATCCTGCATTTCATCGCCATCCATGTAGTGCTTGTCAATGGTCAGATAGGATGAGACAAAATACAGCGGTATATTGGCCTGCCGGGCAGCGTCCAGGAAGCTTGTGCCTGAAGGTACCTTCAGCCTTGCGGCCTCGCTATCCGGGATGCGGTCGGAAATGCTTCCGTTGCCCATCTGGATCAGTAGGGAGGAACCGTCGCTAGGCTTAGCCTGGGTGGTTACGTAGGCGATATGGCCATCCGCCAAAGTTTCGCGTAATGTAATGGCCAGCGGCCCCACAGAATATGTCTTTTGCTCGGTGGCATTAAGCACGGTCTGTGCCGATTCGGGCAGGGGAACATCATAGGTATTGTGGAAGAGGTCGATCAGGCCAAGCTGTGTAGCAGCAAATGCTACCACCATAGTTGCCACGATGATGGCTGCGGCGATCAACGCCACGCGCAATGATGCTCGTATCATTTCTTTTTCCTCCTTTACGGAGCGTGCAGCATCCATCAGCGCAGCATGGCATGGTTCGGGCATTGGCGCAAAGGCGTCTTTCAGGTTCAAATCATCCATATTTCGCATCTTCATGCCTCCAGCTCCTTTCTGAGTTGTTGTTTGGCGCGGTAAATCCGCCCGCGCACGGTGGGGGGTGGCAAGTGCAGGACTTTTGCAATCTCCGCTTCGTCCATCCCTTCCGCGAAGCGCAGCACCAGCGGCAGGCGAAGCTTTTCGGGCAAAGACTGCAACGCCAGGGCAAGGGTTAAGTCAGGCGGCGGAGAGGACTGCTCCGGAACATCCTCAAGGGAAACGATTCTGCGCCGCTTTCGCTGGATATTGTAGCATTCGTTGATGAGAATACGCGTAATCCACGTTGTGAAGCGATTTTCGTCCTTAAGACTTCTCCGTTTTTCCCAAGCCTTCAAAGCCGCCTCCTGCAGGGCATCCCTACAGTCGTCGCTATTGCGCAAAATGGTGAAAGATACACGGTACATCATCTCGCTGCGGGCTTCGATCTCCTTAATGAAGAAGTCCTTCTCCATCCAATCACCTCTTGTAACGTTACATATATTAGACGCAGATAAACATTCGTTTCTCACGCGGGTAAAAAACAAATTTTCATTTTCTTGGCTAAGTGATCCGTATCGTGTATTTCAGAAAATTTTTCTATGAAACTGCCTGATTCATGCTGTATCCTGCAGGCATGGAAAAATGCCCACCGCATTGGTGAGCATATTTATGGAACGAATGTCCCTTTTATTGGAGGCAAAGGCGGAATCGAAACTTTTCCCAAATATGCCACAGGCGTCATGTCTGAGTCGTAATAATATTGTCCAACTCAATATTGCGGAAGTTATAGGAAGGCTGCATAAGCAGTTTATCAAAAGCCAAAGCGCTCGCTCCAAAGAGCATAGGATCTGTAAAGGAACTGGTACTGAGCGTGAGGTTATCGTAAACTTCTTTTAGCAAATGCTTTTGCAGCGTTTCACGAATCACTTGCAAAAACAGATCACCACCATCTATGATGTGATCTCCAAAGACCACGGTATCAGGGTTAAGGGTATTGATGATACCCACAAGGCCAAAGGCCAGCAAGCGTACAATCTTGCTATAACAAGCGCAGGCTGTATTATCGCCGTTACGTACCGCTTCGTAAATGAACTCGGCAGTCACAGGGGATGGTAAAGGGCAATCCTTGCCTTCCTCAAAAACAGTCTGCTCGTATGTTTCCACCAATGTCTTTGTAGATGCATATAACTCCAGACATCCTCTATTCCCGCACTCGCACCGTGCCCCATTAAAGTGAATGCTCAGGTGGCCAATTTCACCCGCACTTCCTAATTGTCCCCGATAGATGTTGCCATTAGCAATAATGCCAGCACCGATGCCGCGGTCGGCTGCGATAAACAACATGTTTTCCCGCCGGCTATAGCGGCCAAACCACCATTCAGCTAACGCACCGCAATTGGCGTCATGCTCGAGAAAAACCGGTAGCGAAAAGCTGCTTTCTAGCATATTCTTAAGGTCGATACTCTCCCATCCAGGGAATCCGCTCATCAGCGTGATGCGCCCATGGCGTGCATCAAATGGACCTGGAAGGGCCACGCCGATGGCCATTGGCATATTAGAAGTGCAGGAGGAAATAAGCTCCTTGCCCAACCTAATCAGCACCTCAACTGCAAACTGAGCGCCTTGCGATGCGGAGATGGCCCTTTCAAGCTGGCAATAGCATGTGCCAGCGATGTCATAAATCGCAGCCTTTACATAATTGCGATTGACCCGCATGGCCATGAATGTGTATTTTTGGCATACAAGCGTAATGCCGGTAGGTTTGCGCCCCGCTCCGGCATCTATCGAAAGCGCATCGGACATAATACCAACTTCCTGAACCATACCCCACTCAATCAATATGTTTACAATTTTTGTTATGGACGATTGGCCAAGACCAGTTTCCCTGGCCAATTGTGCTCGCGAACAAACACTATGTCTGTGAATGGTTTTTATTATTAAAGCAAGATTGCTTTCTTTTATTGTGGCTTGGCTGCTGCCTGATGAATTGTAATCCATATCGCTTGGCTCCTTTATAATGATCTTTCTTTGTGCGATATATTTGTTTCCGCATCGAACTTATCATACTGCATATCTAGGAAAAAAGAAAGACCTATTCTGTCATTTTGGTATAATACGGCTCAAATATTATTTCTTAAAAGGTATTGACGAATCCAAATTGCCATTATATAATCACGCCATGAAGTAATTATGCTGTGTGTTTGGCACAGTCGTTCAAAAAATAAGGGGGCCTTGTATGGCATACTTGTTGGGTGTTGATTTAGGCACCTCTAGTGTAAAAGCGATTATCATGCGCGAAGATGGCAAAATTATGGCCATTGGACAACAGGAATACGGTATTGAAATGCCCAAGCCTGGTTATTCGCAGCAAAACCCGTGCATTTGGTGGGATGCTCAAGTGACGGCCGTGCGCATTGCTTTAAAAAAAGCGCCGGAAGCTCAAGGGGAAATTCGGGCTATTGGCTTATCGGGACAGATGCATGGCTTGGTGGTAGTGGATAAGGCATTTCTGCCTGTGCGTGAAGCAATTATCTGGTGTGACCAACGCAGTGTCGCGCAGGTGGAAAGGTTGTTGCAGCATATGGCACATACTGACGCCGCACAACGGCTGCTCAATCGGCCTGCCGTCGGATTTTTGATATCCAGTTTATTATGGATGAAGGAGAACGAGCCAGAAAATTATGCACGTATCCATTCCGTTCTTCTGCCAAAGGACTATCTAAGACTACGGATGACCGGGCGCATATCTACCGACCCTTCGGATGCTTCAGCTACACTTGCCTATGACATCAAGGAAGGCAAGTGGTATGAGGCTTTGATAGGACAGTTGGGCCTTTGCCATGATATTTTTCCTGAAATTTTGCCCAGCTTTTCGGTGGCGGGGACGCTCATATGGGAAGCGGCCGAAGCAATGGGCCTGCCCGCTGGGATCCCTGTTGCAGTAGGTGGCGGCGACCAGCCTGTCCAGGCACTGGGCAATGGCATCATTCACCAGGGAGAAGCGTCTGTCACCATCGGCACAGGCGGGCAACTATTTACGCCTGTGGATAAGCCGATCTATGACCCTGTAATGCGCACCCACACATTTTCGCATGTCCTCCCTGAACAGTGGTATGTGATGGGCGCCATGCTCAACGCGGGTCAGTCATTGGACTGGTTTACGCGCAAAATCGTAGGGGGGGCAAGCAGTGCCATGTGGGATGAAGATAGCAAGGATATTTCTCCCGGCAGAGATAATCCAATCTTCCTTCCTTACCTTACAGGTGACCGCACCCCGCATATGGATCCATTTGCAAAGGGAATGTTCTTCGGGTTGACTCTTCGGCACGAAAAGAAGCATCTGGCACGTGCTGTAATGGAAGGCGTGGCGTTTTCACTGAAAGACTGCATGGAAATAGTGCAATCATTGGGCATTCCAATAAAACGAATCCTTGCTTCCGGCGGAGGGAGCAACAGCCCCCTGTGGATGCAGATTGTGGCCGATGTCTTGGGCTGCGAGCTTGAAACATCCTCCTGTGAGGAACAGGCCGGGCGTGGAGCCGCAATGCTTGCAGGTATTGCCATAGGACTTTACAAAAGCGCACAGGATGCGTGCGACCGGGTTCTTGGACAGGTGGGCAGTTTCATTAAGCCCATTGCGCAAAACCAGCTCTGCTATAAGCCTCTTTATCAATTGTACCGCGAAATATACGAATCGAACGCCCATTTGTTTAAAGAAATGTCTCTGATCAAACAGTGAAGGAGCAAAGAATATGCTGGAGCAACTGCCTTTTGTCCATGGGATCGTCACACGTCAGATATCGGCTGAAAATCCAACAGGGGAAAAGGGAAAGGCCTGTCTATGGGATCCAGACCCAAGCAACCCCGCACTTCCTCATTCTTTTGTTGCACAAGACATGGGGCGCGGCTGGAAGGTGCATCCTTTTATCACACTTGACCCAGGAGAAACCGCTATATTGGCCGATATTAAGGGACCTGGGTGTATCAATGAGTTCTTCATCACCGCCGCCACTTCAAGGTTGAGCGAGCTGGTGCTGCGCATCTATTGGGATGACGAGAAAAGCCCTTCTGTGGAATGTCCTCTTGGAGCATTTTTCGCAATGGGGCATGATGACCACCGTCATGGCGTTAATTCTATACCGGTGATCGTAGCACCACGAAATGCGTGTAGCTGCTATTGGCAAATGCCCTTTCGTAAAGCTGCACGTATAACGCTCAGCCATGAGGGACAGCAAAAGATCGGCTGTGTGGCATATCGGGTGCTCTATAAGCTCTATCCCATTCCGGAGGATGCGTCTTACTTCCACGCCCAGTTCCGTCAGGCGCGCACCAGCCTTGAGCAACCGCTATACACCATAGTTGACGGCATAAAAGGCCGGGGCGTATACGTGGGCACTTATCTTGCCTGGAATGCGCTCAGCAGCGATTGGTGGGGTGAAGGTGAAGTGAAGTTTTATATCGATGGGGATGGAGAATTCCCTACAATGGCGGATAATGGAACGGAAGATTATTTCGGTGGATCGTTTGGATTTTCTCCTTATACATCGGATTTTGCGTGGAATCACGAACAAGAATTCTGTACGCCCTACTTTGGCATGCCGCTTGCGTGCCTGTCTGATCAAACCAGTGTAAGAAAGTTTTCGCTCTATCGCTGGCACCTGTACGACAGCATTGGCTTTGAGAAGGACCTGAAAGTACAAGTTCAGACGATCGGCGTGCGTCATGATCGTTATCGTCCACTTGATGAGGATATTGCCTCTGTGGCGTTTTTTTACCAGCTTGAGCCCCATGCACCTTACCCTCAATTGCCATTTTACCAGCGACGCTGGGAACGTTAAGAAGAAAGAAGGGAGGCAGAACAGCATCCAGTTCAGAGGGTAGTGCTCGTATATTCAAGAAACTTGATAGGATGAGAAGGAGGAACTGTCATGAAAAAAGTTATTGCGTTAATCCTGCTTGTTGCCATGCTTAGCTCTGTGAGCGTTGCATTGGCCGATGGCCAAATCACGCTCCGCCTTGCCTACTGGGGAGGACCCGGTGAGAAAACCAACATGGAGAAAACTGCACAGGGCTTTATGGAGGCATATCCCAATGTCAAAGTAGAGCTTATGCACATACCTAACGATTTTCAGACCAAGATGCAAACCATGTTAGCCAGCGGCACAGAGCCTGATCTGAGCTATGGCAACATCATGAGCTACAACTGGGCCAAAGAGGGAAAGGTTTGGAACATATATGATCTGATTGCGCAGGATCCCTCCTACGACAAGAGCAAGCTGTTTGACTTTGCGTGGTACGAGTGGGAACCGGGCAAGAGCTTTGGCGGATTCATCGCTAACGGCTTCCAGACCATCATCTATAACAAGAAGCTGTTTGACGATGCCGGCGTGGCTTACCCGCCGCTGACCGGTGAAGATGCATGGACCTGGGACCAGATGGTGGATGTTGCCAAGACCCTCACCATCGATACCAGCGGACGCAATGCCCATGACGCTGCGTTTGACCCTACGAAGATCAAGCAGTACGGCATGCGCTTCCCCTTCTGGTGGGCCCCTTGGTTGACCATGGTGCGCTCCAATGGCGGTGACCTCATCAGCGCAGACGGCAAGAGCTTTGGCCTTACCTCTCCTGAGGCAGTTGATGCTCTGCAAAAGCTGTCCGACTTGATTAATGTCCATCATGTTTGCCCGGCGATCACCACAAAGATGCCCAACCTGGCAACCTCAATGCAAAGTGGTATGGTAGCCATGGCTATTGACGGCACATGGACTATGGCGGACTTGGCACTGACACCCAACATCCAATGGGGCGTGGGTGTGCTGCCCAAGATGAAGGATCTCCGCTATATCATCACATCCGGCACCTTGTGCATCATGAAGAGCACCAAGTATCCCAAGGAAGCGTGGGAACTGTACAAGTGGGTGCTGGATCCCGAGCATGCTCTTGAACTGCATCGCGGTTTGTGGCTGCCCCAAATGCCTGAGTGGTATACGAACCCTGAGCTGATCGAAAAATGGGCATCACCGACGCTGCCGGGACGGCCGGAAGGTTTCCAGACTGCTTGTATGACCGAACCGCTCAAGTACAACACGCTTGATCCGGAAACAAGTATCGTTAATTTCGATCAAATTGAAGCCTTGGTCGGCCCGGCGCTGGATCCCCTCTGGCTGGGCAAGAAGACCGCCCAGGAAGTTGTCGATGAGATCGCACCCAAAGTTGAAAAACTGATCGCAGGTTTCTATCAAAAATAAGTATTCCATAAATTGCGGAGGCTGTTCTTCGCAGCCTCCGCACCTTCATCCATAGTTGGGTAGGCGGGAGGGACTATAATGGAGATTTCCCATGTAAAGCAACTTAACCATAGGAGTCGCTCTGCAAAACAGCAGAGCGATTTGCGCGCAGGTCTTCTATTTGGGGCACCAATTATGCTGGGTTTTGCGATTTTTTCCCTTTTGCCGATGATTGTTAGTCTATATTATAGCTTTACAGATTTTGCGTTGGTTAATTCGCCATCTTTTGTCGGATTCACAAATTACTTTGATCTCTTTTCTGGAGAGGATCCCTACTTTTACCGTTCGCTGAGCGTGACATTCTACTACTGTTTGGTGGCCATACCGATGAACATTACATTCGCGTTCATCATGGCGCTGCTGCTGAATCAAAATATTCGGGGTAGATCCATCTACCGGACTATTTTTTATCTGCCCTCCATCGTTCCAGCTATCGCAACTTCAATGATATGGGTATTTCTCATGGATCCAAGCCTTGGTGCGCTCAATAGCATACTGTCATCGTTGGGATTGCCTATCAGCCAGTGGATTTTTGCCGAGGAGACAGTCATTCCTTCCTTGGCGGTTATGAGCAACTGGAGTATGGGCGGCACGATGGTTATCTTCCTGGCCGGCTTACAGGCGGTGCCAAGGCAACTGTATGAGGCATCCGAAATCGACGGCGCACGCTTCTTTTCAAAGCTTCGGCACATCACGCTGCCCATGATGTCCTCCACGATTTTCTTTAACTTGATCATGTGCATTATCGGCGGCATGCAATCCTTTACGCAGGCCTATGTGATGACCGGTGGCGGCCCCAACAATGCCAGCCTGTTTTATGCTTTCTATTTATACCGGCAAGCTTTTCGCTTTGCAAAGATGGGATCAGCCAGCGCAATCGCCTGGGTATTATTCATTATCATTGGCATCTTGACTGCCATTACATTTGCAACCTCCAAGGACTGGGTGTACTACGAGGAGGGTGGAAAATGAATAGCACGAAAGTACAATGGTTACCCCGATCCGTCAAACAGAAGAAAAGGATTACCCATTTCTTTACATATCTCTTTCTTACTGCGTTTGCGGCATTCTTCATTTTACCGTTTTTGTGGATGCTGCGCAGTTCCCTGATGCCAATGTATCAAATATTTATCAATCCGCCCATCCTCCTGCCTGATCCCGTGCAGTGGAGCAATTATGTTGATGCACTCACCTTCATCTCTTTTGGGCAATACTATCTCAACACATTTACAATCACGATCCTTACGGTGCTGGGCGTTGTTATAACCAGTTCCATTTCTGCTTATTCCTTCTCCAGAATAAAATGGCCAGGGCGCGACAAGATATTTGGCATTTTGCTTTCAGCGATGATGCTGCCCTTTGCCGTGACGCTGATCCCTACGTTTATAGGTTGGAAAACGATTGGCGCAGTGGATAGTTATGTGCCGCTTATCCTGCCTGCGTGGCTAGGCGGCGGTATATACAATGTGTTTTTGCTGCGACAGTTCTTCCGCGGCATTCCCAGGGAATACGACGAGGCTGCCTTCATGGACGGCGCAGGGCATTTTGTCATCTTTTCCAGAGTCATTTTGCCATTAACAAAACCAGCGTTGATCACAGTGGCACTTTTTTCGTTCCTTGGTTGCTGGAATGACTTTCTTGGACCGTTAGTGTACCTGAATACAGAGTCCAAATATACCGTGGCGTTGGGACTGCAACAGTTTATCGGTACCTATTCGGCGCAATGGCATCTTCTGATGGCTGCTTCCACCGTGGCAGTTATACCGGTTATCGTGCTCTTCTTTATCGGACAAAAGTATTTAATTGAGGGTATCAGCCTGACAGGCATAAAGGGATGATGTCTAGAACTGAAACACGGCTAGTATTTGCGGAAGTGAGTGATTTCTCATGCACCAGACCCTGTTAAACCCCGGTCCGCAGTGGGCAGTCCGACTAACGATCTCACCCGGTACCGAAGGCGAATTGCTCACGATTGCAGCCCATGGCGAAAATATTCTAAAAGTACATGCTGAGGGCGGTAAACTCAGCGCATGCTTCATGGCGTGTATCACGCCGAACTCGGTGTTCCCGTGCAAGAACCATTTGGAGTTCTCACTCGAGGCTGCTCCAGTTCCGATGTTAGTATCGATCGAATGGCTCGGGTATTGCGTTCGGCTGTATGGCAACAACATTCTGCTCGATGAAGATTGGCCGCTGGGCAATTTACCGGGCGGTGACTGGAACGCCGAGTGGGTCTCCGGCGCTTGCAAGGTCGAGTTCGGTACACCGGATGAGCAGGCTGTGGGCTTTGAGACTCAGTTTACAGGGGCTATGCAGTATTTCACCTTGCCGGGCAGCAACACCGGAGTGGGTGATTGCATGCCATTCTCACGCGACGGTCGCTATTGTCTATACTATTTGTTTGACCGCCGTGGGCACCGCAGCAAGGGTGGGCTTGGTGCACACCAATGGGCGCAGATTTCATCTGCGGACCTCAAAACCTGGACAATACACCCATTGGCAATACCGATCACAGAGCAGTGGGAGGGCTCGATCTGTACTGGTTCGTTGATCCAGAAGGACACAATCACCTATGCTTTCTATGCCGTGCGCATGTCAGACGGAACGCCTGCGCGGATGACCTGGGCCGAATCCATGGATGGCGTGCACTTTGAAAAATCTGGCAAGTACATATCACTCACTGAGCCGTACGAGCCGGTTTCAGCGCGCGATCCGATGGTGTTTCTAGGCACTGATGGCCATTACCACATGCTGGTAACCACATCGCTTCCTGTGTTAGGCTCCTATGGCGGCTGTCTTGCACACCTGATGAGTTCGGACCTCATGAATTGGACACAGCTTGATCCATTCATCGTGCCTGGTTACGCTGATCAACCAGAGTGCAGCGACTACTTCGAATGGAACGGTTGGTACTACCTGGTGTTTTCGAACTTCGCCGTGGCGCGTTATCGTATGTCCCGCCTACCATTTGGGCCGTGGATAAAACCGGAGTACGACATCCTGGACACGGTGGAGAATCAAGTAGTTAAGACCGCTGCGTTTGGCAAACGGAGGTTTATGTCCGGCTTCTTGGCCCGCTATCCCCGCACTTATGCCGGAAACGCTATCACGCACGAATTGGTTCAGAATAGGGACGGTACGTTGGGCGTTCGCTTTTTACCAGAAATCTTGCCTGCGTTCATTACGAAGCTCCCCGTGTCTGATGTGCGGGCCGAGAGCAATGAGGGTCGTCACGAGGTGAAAATCGCAAGCGGCATTGCTGGCTTTCGTCTACAAGCGACGCTGCAACTTTTTGGAGACGCAGCGCTTGGCGGGCTGTCGTTGATGTCAGGAAATCGGGAGCACAGATTGGATTTTGACCGTATGGCGCGAATAATCTTGGCAATGCGCCCCGATCAGAATTTCCGTATGGGAGACCCGCGGCTGCAAATGAAGGGCGTAGACTTAACCTGCCCGATTGGCATCGATCTGATCATATATAAAGATATTCTTGACCTGACCATGGATAATGGCCGCGCAATGACCATGCGGTTAAGTCAAGATATGTCACCCGGACTGACACTCTGTGCCTTCGTGCAGACCGGCGTACTGTTACTGAGCGACATAATCCTGGAAGTTCTTCATTGAGAAAAAAGAGGGTTTACGTAAGTCGCTTCAGCGCAGAAGATCATTAAGTATACTGAATCTAAAGAGCAAGCGGGCAGTGCGGGCAAAAGCTGCTCAGCCATTCCGGTGATCATATTACCATTGACTGGGGATACTTGTACATAGCCAGTAAAGAGACAGTAACATGTATAGTGAATGGCCATCAGGCCGGATGCGCTGCTTTGCTCCTGCCGGGTGAAACGAAAAACGTCTCCGTTTTGCTTGGATATGGCGACGTAGCATCGATCAATTATTTCGGTGTGCCAACAAAAGCATGGTATGCCCGCGGCGGCAAGACTATTGTGGATGCGCTGGCGGAATTTGACGCGACCCACGATGCATTGCTGTACAGCTGCTCTCAGCTGGATAATAGCTTATTGAAAGAAGCCATGGCCAAGGGGTACGAGAATTATGCCTTGATCGTAACGGCAGCCTACCGCCAATGCTAGAGTCGACATTGTACTGGTATCAGTAAGGATAACTGTTACTGCTTTGGCATTGTCCGGGAAGAGTTGCCCATTTCATTTATTCTTTGAGGACACAACTACCTGATGATACGATTCACTTTTTCAAAACATTATTAACTGTATTCCCATTCAGGAACTCAGCAAGATTGTTAACAGCAATGTCCATCAGACGCTGGCGTGATTCTTTGGGCGCCCAGGCGATATGAGGTGTAATCAGGCAGTTTTTCGCATGCAGGAGGGGATTGTCCATCCGGATAGGCTCCGTTGCAACAACATCCACCGCGGCGCCTGCCACCTTGCCGCTATTCAATGCGTTCTTGAGGTCTTCTTCCACAACAAGCGGGCCGCGGGACGCGTTGAGGATCATGACTCCGTCCTTCATTTTCGCGATGCTTGCCGCATTGATCATCCCTTCTGTTTCAGGAAAAAGCGGACAGTGCAAGGATATGAAATCGGAATTTTGATACAGTGCCTCCAGCGGAACATAATCCGCCAGCGCCCTGCCTGTATCGTTGGGCATGGCATCATAGGCCAGAATGCTCATGCCAAGTGCTTTGGCAATAGCCGCCACGCTTTGGCCGATCCGGCCAAAACCGATGATCCCCAAGGTTTTCCCGGCCAATTCCATCAGCGGATAGTCCCAATAGCACCAATCCTTGCTGCCGGACCAACCGCCGCGGAACACGGACTCGCTGTGATGGCCGATGTGATGGCACAGTTCCAGAAGAAGTGCTATTGTGAATTGGGCTACGGCTGCCGTGCCATAGGTGGGGATATTGCAAACAGGGATTTTCCGTTCCCGGGCTGCCTCCACATCCACAACGTTGTAGCCTGTTGCCAGCACGCCGATATACCGGAGGGTTTCCGCGTTTTCAATCGTTTCCCTGCTGAGCGGCGTTTTGTTGGTGAACACCGCTTCCGCTCCCTGAATTCGCTGCGCAATCTCATCCGTTTTGGTCCGGTCATACACCGTCAGTTCACCCAGCGCGTCCAGTCCTTGCCAGCTGATATCGCCAGGATTCAAGGTATAGCCGTCCAACACCACGATTTTCATATTTTTTCCCTTACCAGCCTTTCGCAAGATGCTACAATGGCTTTTATGGTTATGCCGTTTTTCTCAAGCAGCCGCTCGTATGGAGCAGATTCACCAAAATGGTCCTGCACGCCGATACGGTGCACCTTGCCAATGCCCATTTCCGCTGCCACCTCACATACCGCGCTGCCAAGGCCATTGATGATGCTGTGATCCTCCACCGTAACGACAGCGCCTGTCTTTTTGAGCGCTTCCCTGACCGCAGCGGTATCCAGGGGTTTGATAGTGTGCATATCCAGCACGGCGGCATGGATGCCAGTGCCTTGCAGCTGCTCAGCCGCGGCGATGGCAAGGCTCATAATATCGCCGTTGGCAATGATCGTTACATCATCACCCGTGCGCAGCACCTTGGCTTTTCCGATATCAAATTCTTCATGTTCATCATAAATGCATGGAACGGCATCCCGTGTAAAGCGCAGATACACAGGCCCATAGTGCTTGGCCGCCGCCCGTACCAGCTTGCGGGTGGATTGATAATCGCAGCCCATGATCACAGTCATATTGGGTATGGTGCGCAGGATCCCCATATCTTCAATTCCCTGATGGCTTGCGCCGTCATTGGCCGGCGTCAGGCCGCCATGGGAGCAGGCGATTTTCACATTCAAATTGGGATAACAAACCTCTTGGCGAATTTGTTCGGACATGCGCATGCTGCCAAATACGGCATAGGTAGTCACAAAGGGGATCTTCCCGCAAACGGCCAGACCGGCCGCGACACCGCAGGCATTTTGCTCCGCTATTCCCACATTGATATGCTGGCCCGGCAATTGCATGGAAAACGGAATCGTTTTGCAGGATTTTCCAATATCACAGTCTATAACATAGATATTGTGGTTTTCAAGCCCCAGCGCAAGGATTTCATCACCGTACGCATCGCGTGTCGGCAGGCATCTTCCCTCATTTTTCACAGCCCTTCCTCCACATCCCGCATCGCCTGCGCATATTGCTCGTCGTTGGGCGCCATGCCGTGCCACGAAACCACGTTTTCCATAAACGATACGCCTTTCCCCTTTACCGTCTTCATCACAATGCAATGGGGCTTGCCAGACCTGGCGGCACGGATGGCATGAAGCGAATCCAGGATAGCGTTCATATCGTGACCGTCAATGGAGCGCACTTCGCATCCAAAGGCCTCAAACTTTTTGGCAAGGTCAAGCGGGGGCATCACAACCTCGCAGGAATTGTCGTTCTGCAACCCGTTGTTATCCACCACAATGACCAGATTATCCAAGCCGTACTTGACTGCGGTCCCTGCAGCCTCCCAAATCTGCCCCTCGTTGCACTCACCGTCCCCCAGCAGCGCAAACACGCGGTAATCCATGCAGTCCCGCTTGGCGCGAAGTGCCATACCCACAGCCACGCTCAGGCCCTGGCCAAGCGAGCCGGTAGAAATATCAACGCCGGGGCAGCGCTTCATATCGGGATGCCCCTGCAGGATCGAATCCTCCAACCGCAGCGTTTCCAGCGCTTCCAAGGGAAAGTAGCCACGCATGGCAAGGCAGGTGTACAGCACTGGGCATACATGCCCCTTGGATAAAACGAACCTGTCGCGGCCGTCCCAACCGGGGTTTTCAGGGTCCAAACGAAGTTCCGAGAAGTACAGCGCAGTCATCATATCCGCCGCCGACAAGGATCCGCCGGGATGGCCGGACTGTGCCGTATGGATCATGGATAGAATGTTCTTGCGGACCACCTTGGCTGTCGCCCTCAATGCATCGGCCTTCTGCCTATCCGCCATAACTATTCCCTCGCATTCATCAAGTCCAGGATTCTGTCAAAGCCTGACACGCCGATCTTGTACAGCGGGACATTGACGGGATCGTGCCTGAGCAGGCTCATGGATATTTGCGCAAAGGCGATCACATCCACCTCGCGGGCCAGGTTGTACAGGGCCTCGTTGACCATGCTGTCGTGCTTGTCACGGTCGCCGGCACACAGCGCGTCAAAGGCGCCTTCAGCGACACGGTTGACAATAATCACCTGCTTGCCCTTTTCATCGGCTGCTTTCGCAATGGTTCTGCCAATGGCGGCGGGGCTGGTGCTCAGCGTGGCCAGGATACCGATGCGCTTCCCGCTTTCCACAGCCGCCTGCGCCACAGGCTCTTCAATGTTCATTACGGGGATGGACAAAAGGGGGCGGATCCACGCTGTGGCCGCGTTGACGGATGTACAGGTGACGATCACGCCGTCCGCGCCGCCGGCCTGCGCCGCTTGCATATAGGCCAGCATCCGTGTGGCGACAGCAGGGGTCATCTGCCCGGCAGCCAGGGTGTCCTTCAGCAAGCTGTCATCCATGATGTTGCATATTTCAACCTCCGGATGCGCTTGCATAAAAGGCAGGCCAAAGGGCTTGAATATGATATCCATAAAGTTATTCACTGTATTGACGGTGTACAGTTTCTTCATTATTTTTCCTTCCGGCGTACATGAATACTGTCCTGTAATCCTTGCCATACGCCTTTGTTCACAAAAGATTAAACCGTCCTAAGCCTGGCACTCCGTACGGCAAAGCAGATGAAGGCATCGCACCTTTTCGATTACTGCTTGATGCCCGTGGCGGCAATGCTGGCAACAATGTACCGCTGCATAAAGCAGAACACCACGGCCAGCGGCAGCACGCTCAACACGGACAGCGCAGTTTGGATCCCCGCATGCACCTGCCCGGAAGCGCCGGAGTTATAGCGTACCAGACCCAGCTGGATGGTGCTCAGGTTGTTGTCCGTCAGCACGATCATCGGCCACAACAGATCATTCCATACGTTCACAACATCCAGCACCACTATGGTGGCAACGACAGGCCCCATCAGCGGCAGAAAAATCTGCCAATAGATGCGGAACTTGCCCGCGCCATCAATGACTCCTGCCTCAAACAGGTCGTAAGGCAGATCGTCACAAAACTGCTTGATAAAGAAAATATACATCGAGCAGGTCGTGGCCCCGGGCAGCACAACGCCAAAAAAGCTGTTGTTCAGGCCAAGGCTGCGGATCACATCGTACATGGGCATCAGCTTGGTTTCCAAGGGGATCATCATGCTGGACAGCACCAGGATGAACAACAGCTTCTTGCCCTTGAACTGCCCCTTGGAAAACACGAACCCCGACAGTGTGGCAACGAACAGGCTCATCACGACGCTCAGCATCAATACGCAAACGGTATTGAGCAGGTACTTGATAATCGGTACGTTGTTCAGCGCCATCTGGTAGTTGAACAGCGTGGGGGTTTTGGGCAAAAGCCTTGGAGGGAACGGCAGGGAATATGTCTTCAGCCTGTCAAAGCTTGTGGAGATCAGCCATACGAATGGGATCAGGATCGCCAGCGCCATCAGGGTCAAAAATGCGTAATACAGAACGTGATAGCCATGAAAGCGCCGTTTTTCATCATACCGAAACGCAGAAGCAGCCCGACTGTTAACGGTATGCATTTTAACCCCTCCCTTTGAGCATCCTGCGCGATGTCGCAGTGTTATCCGAGCTGGTGGCAGCGAAATTGATCAGCGTGATGACCATGATGACCGCAAACATGATCACAGACGCTGCGGAGGAACGGCCCAGATCCTTATAATTCAAAGTGGAAAACGAGTTGCGGTATATATAGAGCATAAGCGTCGTCAACGACTCGGCAGGGTTGCCGGTTTCGCCGCTGATGGCATAAACGTCGGCAAAGCGCTTCAGTGCGGCGATAGCCGAGGTGATAAAGACAAATGTAAAAGTGTTTTTAACTCCGGGGATGGTAATGTGTATCCATTGTTTGAATTCGCTTGCGCCGTCCACCTTGGCGGCTTCATACAGCTCCCTGGGTACCACCTGCAATCCGGCAAAGAACAGGATGACGTTGTAGCCGATGCCTTTCCAAACCGCCATGAAAATCAATGACTCACGGGACGTGGCGGGATCGTTGAAGAACTTGTACTGCCCAAGGCCAAGGCTCATAAACAGGCTGTTGAGAATGCCTTCCTTGCCGGGAGCAAGCAGATATTTGAACAAAGTTCCGACTGTGATCATGGACAGCACC
The DNA here is from genome assembly GCA_023415715.1 of Bacillota bacterium. GTDB lineage: Bacteria > Bacillota > Clostridia > Christensenellales > Aristaeellaceae > JAEWAH01. Next base: position 1,494 of record JAEZJP010000308.1, on the reverse strand, counting down.
ATGGGGAGCAGGAAAAAGACCTTGTATACGTTTTTTCCCATGGGGATGTTATTGAGCATGTTGGCGAAGATGAATGCGAAGGGCACATTCAGGGCAACGCCCAGCAAAGCCATGTACAGTGTATTCACCATGGCCTGGTTAAACAGCGAATCACCAAAAAGGATGCGGTAATTGACTACACCGATGAACGTGCCTTTCATGTTCTGGAAGCTGTAGGCAAATGTCCGTACCAGCGGGTACAGATTAAAGACGAGCATGCCGGCAATTGGAATGACCAGCATCATATACCATTGATACTGCTTCCTCATGTGTGAAACACCACCTTTCAAAAAGAGGGCTGCGGGGTATGGCTTGCGCCCCGCAGCCCTGCGGGCATTATTGGCCCAGCTGAGCCTTTGTGTTTTCGACCCAGGTGTTCACACCCTGGTAGAATTGCTGCCGGGCCTCTTCCGGCGTAACCTGCTTGCTGACCATCAGCTTGTTCACATCCTGCAGCGGAACGCGCCAGGTCCAATAATCGTTGGTCTTGAACACGCTCTTCATCTGGTACTCATGACGCTTCTGGTTGAACGCATAGCTCATCATGGGCACATTGGTCACATCCTGCAGCGCGCTGATCTTGTCGGTGGCATAGTTGGTCAGGTAGAAGTCCACAATCTCGCTGTTGGTGGTCAGTTCCTTGATGACCTTCCACGCAACATCGGGGTCTTTGGCGCTCTTGGTGATAGCAAAGCGGAAGAACTCGGGGAAGCCCTGTTGGCCGGTGGAACTTGTAGGTACGAGCACCGGCAAAAAGCGGTCCAGGATCTCGGTCTGATTCGCATACATGTACTTCGTGTACAGGGAGCTTACCCTGTTCACGTCATAGTTGATGGCGATATCGTTATCCTCGGTGAAGAACTTCTCATCACCGGTGTCGGTAGCAATGCCCTCGGGCGCGCAGTTGACCAGGCGGCTGATGGAGTTGAAGTAATTGAGCACTTCGGGCGAATCCTTGATATAGTCCACATACGCAGCCTTGTCGAGTTCTGAAAGCAGCATGGTGTTGCTCTCAACGGGCTTGACGGCATCAAAGGATACGGCAAACCACTCCAGCCAGTAGCTGCGCAGATAGGCGCCGAAGTTGCTCTCACCGGTCACGGGGTTGGTGCCGGTCATCTTTTCGGACATGGCGATCAATTCATCGAAGGTCACACCGTCCTTGGGCAGTTCCACGCCCCATTGCTCAAACAGCTGCTTGTCAATGACGAAATAGTTGCAGGCGATGGTCATGGGCAGGCCGAAAACCTTGCCGGTGGCCTCGGGGTAATTGAACGACTTGTAGGTGGTGTAGTATACGGCGGGGTCAATATAATATTTGGACAGGGTGTCGAAATTGACCTCGGTGTCGCTCTTTAAGTAGGGGGTCAGGTCCGTATACCAGTCGGGCACGGCAACCTGATTGGTGAAGAAGCCCACATCCATTTCACCGGCGTTGACCATGGCCTCAATCTT
>JAEZJP010000079.1 GCA_023415715.1 Bacillota bacterium | reverse complement strand
CGTTAGCACACGGCGCGCCGGGCCAAAGCGCCCTATGGCATCGTTTGTTTATTGACTTCTCTTAAGGAGCTTGTGAATTCCGAAACTTCTGTAATTGACAAACTACTAGGCATGCCTGTATCCCGCGGCTCGTTTTGCTTATTTTGGCAAAGCATGAAAATAATCCGCAACGGGAGACTTGGAAAAGCGGCGCTATATTGTTACAATAGAAAAAGAAAAGTCCATGAGCGTGGTTTCCACCATCCACAATATTCTTTTTAAGAGCAGCAATACTGCGTGCTACGGGACAAATGCAAAAGTTAGGAGAAAAATGTATGTACAGGGAGCATTTCATTCAGTCTGTAGCCTATAACCCTGTCCTGTCCAATCAAGGTGCTTATCTTCATCCGGATGGCAAGGTGACCTTTCGCATAGAAGCAAAAGAAGCACGCAGCGTTACGGTTTCCCCTTTCGAAAAGGTGTGCGCCCTCACAAAAAATGAGGATGGGATTTGGACCGGGACATTCGATATCGGAAAGGGCTTCAAGTACCTGACTGTAAAAATCGACGGGGCGGATGTTCTGTCGCCGTTTCTTCCGATCGGCTTTGGCTGCTGCCGTCCCATGAATTTTGTGGACATTCCCTGCGATGATTTCTATCTCTTGAAAGACGTGCCCCACGGTACGGTATCCAAGCTCCTTTATCCTTGCTCCATTACCGGAAAAACGGAGTGCTGCCTTGTTTACCTTCCTCCTAACTGGGATTCAACGGAAGAATGCCCGGTGCTGTTTTTGCAGCATGGCTGGGGCGAAAACGAAACGGGCTGGGTGCAGCAGGGCAAGGTCAATCATATTCTGGACAATTTGATTGCGGATGGAAAAGCGGAACGGATGCTGGTTGTCATGTGCAACGGCATGGTTCAGCTGGATGGTAAGGCCGACACCACCATTTTTCCCCAGGTGCTGGTGGAGGATGTGATTCCCTTTATTGAAAGCAGGTTCCGCGTGAAGCGGGACAAGTGGCACCGGGCTTTGGCGGGCTTGTCCATGGGCAGCATGCATACCAGCGTGGCGTCCCTTACACATCCTGAGCTGTTTGGCTATGCCGGGCTGTTTTCCGGATTTTTGCGTTCCCCTTTTACCAAGGAGAACCCGCATTTGAAAGCCCTGGAGGATCCGGACGCATTCCATAGCAATTACCGCTTATTTTTCAGGGGCATGGGTGATGAGGACCAGTTCCTGCCGGCGTTCCTGGAAGATGATGAAATCCTCAAAGAAAGAGGCATACGCACAGACCGGAGAATGTACCATGGCGGCCACGACTGGCAGGTATGGCGGCAAAGCGTATACGATTTCCTGCAGCTAATTTTCCGCTGACAGGGCGGCATCCGGTCATTATTCATCATTAATGAGGTGTATGCCATGAGGGCAAACAATCCAATTCTCTGGGCTGATTTCCCCGATCCGGATGTCATCCGTGCCGGCGATACTTACTATATGGTCAGTACAACGATGCACATGTTCCCCGGCGGGCAGATACTGAAATCGTTTGACCTGATTCATTGGGAACATGCCTGCTATGTGTTTGATGCATTGGGGGATACTTCGGCCCAGCGGCTGGAAGGCGGGCATATTTACGGAAAAGGCATGTGGGCGGCCACGCTCCGCCATCACAATGGCCTGTTCCACTTGATGTTCACCAGCAATGATGCGCATAAAAGCTATCACTTTACAGCCGTACATGCGCAGGGGCCATGGTATCGCCATGAAATGCAAGGGTTCTATTACGACTGTTCCCTTTTGTTTGATGATGACGGCCGCGTATACATTGCCCATGGAAACAAGGAAATCCGCATTACTGAAATGAGAAGCGACCTGTCCGGCCCAAAGGAAGAGGGCCTCGACCGCATAGCCCTTGTTGATACCGGCAATGTGCGCGTAGGATTTGAAGGCGTACATTTTTACAAAATCAACGGCAAGTACTATCTGTTTTGCATTCATTGGCCCAATGAGGGCTTTGGCCGACGCACGGAAGTTTGCTATATGGCCGATTCGCTGACAGGCGAATTCACGGGCGGAACCATTGTGGATGACGACCTTGGCTTTCACAACATGGGCGTGGCCCAAGGCGGTGTCATTGACACGCCCGGCGGGCAATGGTACCTGATGCTGTTTCAGGACCATGGCGCTGTGGGGCGAATACCTGTCCTGGTTCCCATGGCGTGGGATAACGGTTTCCCTAGAGTGGAGAAAATCCCCCGCCATGTAAGGCCTGCCGGCCCGAAACCGGTGCGTGCACATAAACGGCTCTATGCTTCGGATACATTGAAGAAACTGCCTTTGAACCCTTTATGGCAATGGAACCATGAACCGAACAACAAGCTGTGGATCGTATCGGAAAAAGGCTTGCAAATCACCACCGGCCGAATTGCCTGCAATTTGGAGCAGGCAGTGAACACCCTGACGCAGCGCACCTTCGGCCCTGCCTGCGAAGCTGCGGTAACGGTGGATGCTTCCCAATTGAACGCCTATGACTATGCGGGGCTATGCGCGCTGCAGGGCTGCTTTTGCCAACTGGCGGTGACCCGTGATACAGACGGCATGTATCTTTCCTTGATCTCAAGGGAAGCGGCGCCGGCGCTATATGCCATAGCGCCGTCTTTCGAGCCTGTCTTGGAGCGTGTCCGCATCAAGTGTGACCAGCCTGTTGTAACGCTCAAGGCCAGCTTTCAGTTTGAAGAAATGGCAGACACAGTTATATTTTACTATCTGGATCGGGGCATATGGCATCCGGTAGGCAAGCCGCATACCCTTGTATACAGGCTGGACCATTTTGTGGGCTGCCGGATCGGCTTGTTCTGTTACGCAACCAAACAGCCGGGGGGAAGCGCGGTTTTTTCAGATTTTCAATACACCGTGACACAAGAAGAACCGTTCCAGCATCCGGAATCTACGCCGGCCATGGATTGATATTCGGTGCAAGAGAAGCATTTCATTTGGAATGGAGCATAAACGGTTATGATGCAGCTGTTCATTAATGCGGCCAGGAAATACGGGCAGATCAGCAGGAACATATACGGGCACTTTTCAGAGCATTTGGGAAACGGAATCTATCAGGGGATATATGTGGGCGAAGACAGTTCAATTCCAAACGTACGGGGCATTCGAACAGATGTGGTATCGGCCTTGCGTAATATTCAGATTCCTGTGCTGCGCTGGCCGGGCGGGTGCTTTGCGGAGTATTACAATTGGCGGGACGGCATTGGTCCAAAGGAGCAGCGTTCCTGCATTGTCAATTCCACCTGGGGCGGTGTTGTGGAAGACAACTCGTTCGGCACCCATGAGTTTTTGGACTTGTGCCAGCAGATAGGGTGTGAACCGTATATCGCGTGCAACGTAGGCACAGGTTCGCCCCGGGAAGCCTGCGAATGGGTGGAATACTTAACATCCGCAGGGAAATCCCCCATGGCTGACCTGCGCCGCAAGAACGGCCGGGCCGAGCCCTGGCAGCTCACGTATCTGGGCATAGGAAACGAAAACTGGGCCTTTATGCGCGCAGAGCATTATGCCGATGCATACAGGCAGTTCGCAAGCTTCATCCGGTCCCATGACGGAAGGAAATTGTTCAAGATCGCCTGCGGCGCCAGCGGGAACGATTATGTGTGGACGGAAACGCTGATGCGCATGGCGGGCGATCAAATGGACGGCCTGTCTTTGCATTACTACACAATGCCCAAGTATTATGCCACGGAGGAGTATCCGTGGGAAGTAAAGGGCCCGGCGCTGGGCATTGATGCTGGGAACTATTACAGAACCTTGCGGCGGGCGTTATACATGGATGAGCTGATCAAAAGGCACAAATGTGTGATGGACCGCTACGATCCTAAAAAGCGGGTCGCCATCGTTGTGGATGAGTGGGGCACATGGCACCTGCCGGAGGAGGGTACGAATCCATCGTTCCTCTTCCAGCAAAACACCATGCGGGATGCTATTGCCGCAGCCGTAACGCTGAACATTTTCAACAGCCATTGCGATCGAGTTCGTATGGCGAACCTTGCCCAAATGGTGAATGTGCTTCAGTCGGTGATCCTTACAAACGGGCATCAAGTCGTGCTGACACCCACCTATCATGTCTTTGACCTGTATAAGGGCCACCAGGATGCCACCCTGATCGAAAGCTATGTGCAGCAGGATCTGGCAGGAACGCAGGAGGCACAGGTGCCCGCAATGCATGTAAGCGCATCGGAAAACCAGGAGGGGAAGGTGCATGTTACCTTAGCCAATCTTTCCGCTGATAAACCGCAAAAGGTGCGGTGCAGCCTGAATGGTAGAGATTTTACATCCGCAGCCGTCCGTTATATCAGCGGTGATCTGAACAGCCATAATGATTTCGGGGTGGATGCGCAGGTCAACATCCGGTCCTTGCAGGAGTTGCCTGTCAGTGATGGCGAATTTGTATTGGAAATGCCGGCTTGCTGCGTCATGGAGATCGTTTTGAAATAAGTCATATTTTAAATTTAAAAGGAGGATTGACAAACAAATGAAAAACTTCACACCTGACTTTGATTCACTGTATAAGCATCAGACGCCCGACTGGTTCCGGGACGCGAAATTCGGCATATGGAGCCATTGGGGCCCGCAGAGTGTGCCGATGTTTGGCGACTGGTACGCCCGCAATATGTACATTCAGGGCACGCCGCAGTATTTGTATCACGTGCGGCATTACGGTCATCCTTCGTTCTTCGGGTACAAGGACATCTGTGCGCTATGGAAAGCGGAAAATTTTGAACCGGATCAATTGATGGACCTGTATGTGAAAGCCGGCGCGAAATATTTTGTGGCGCAGGCCATGCACCACGACCATTTTTTCAACTACCCATCGGCCATCAACCGCATGAACAGCCAAAATGTTGGCCCGCACAAGGACATCATAGGCTTGTGGAAGGCTGCGGCAGGAAAGCATGGCCTGCCCTTTGGCGTAACGGAACATCTGGGCGCCTCTTTCAGCTGGTGGCGTGTAAACAAGGGCAGCGACAGCTACGGCCCGTACAAGGGCGTGCCATATGACGGCAGCGATCCCGCCTGCAGGGATTTTTACCATGACAACTATGAGCACCCCGTTGGCGATCCGAACAATCTGAGTCCCTGGTACACAGCCAACAGGAAATATCACACTTATTGGACCGCATGCATGAAGGAACTCATCGACATCTATACGCCTGATTTGCTTTATACCGACGGTGCGCTGCCCTTCGGCCCGGACTGGTCAACCACAGGGGAAAACCGCGGGTCTGAATTCTATGAGGCGGGCCTTGATGTGGTGTCGTACCTTTATAACACCTCCATAAGCCGCCATGGCAAGAACCGCGCCGTCTACACCCAAAAGGACCGCAAGCCGGAAATCTACCGCGTCGGCGTGCTGGATATTGAAAAGAGTCAGCTTTCCGGCATACAGGAAGAACCATGGCAAACGGATACCTGCATCGGCAACTGGTTCTATGATGTGCGGCAGGAGTACAAGCATCCCGACCAGATCATTGAGATGCTGATCGATATCGCTTCCAAGAATGGCACGATGCTGCTGAACGTGCTCCAGCGTCCGGACGGCGCCATCGATGATGAAGCGAAATATATTTTAAGCGAGCTGGCCACATGGTTCCCCGTCGCGGGGGAAGGCTTGTACGGCACACGCCCGTGGAAAACCTTCGGCGAAGGCGATACACTTGTAGCCATTCAGGGCTTTACCGAGAACAAGACCGCCTGGACGCCCGGCGACATCCGCTTTACTCACAAGGGCAATACGGTGTATGCCTTCCTGATGGGCGGTACAAGGAACGGCGTTGCTGTGCTGCGCAGTTTTGACGATGGTGAACGCATCGCGAATGTCCGCTTGCTGGGTGTGGGCAATGTGCCCTTTGCCCATGAAATGGGCGTATTGACCGTGAAGCTTCCGGAGCACAAGCCCAACGCTTATACAAGCGTGCTGGCTGTCGAGCTTAAGCAGTAATCAGGAGGAAACCATGAAAAAGCAGGCATTCAATCCCTATCTTCCCTCCTGGGAGTACATCCCGGATGGGGAACCCTATGTTTTTGATGATCGGGTTTACGTATATGGCTCCCATGATTTTTACAACGGCCATGTGTTTTGCCTGGGCGATTACATGTGCTGGTCCGCACCGGCCTACGACCTGTCCGACTGGCGCTGTGAGGGCGTCATCTATCCCCGCAATGCGGATCCCATCAACGCGGAGGGGAAGATGTGCCTGTACGCGCCGGATGTGACGGTGGGGCCAGATGGACGGTATTATCTGTATTATGTGCTGGACAAGGTCGGCATTGTGTCCGTAGCCGTATGCGATTCCCCCGCCGGGCGGTTTCATTTCCTGGGGTACGTCCGCTACAAAGACGGCACGCGCCTGGGCGAGCGCGCAGGGGATGAGCCGCAGTTCGATCCCGGCGTATTGACCGAAGGCAGCAGCACATATCTCTATACAGGCTTTTCAGGGCATGGCGATAAGAGCCGGCATGGCGCCATGGTCACGGTGCTCGGGCCGGATATGCTGACCATTGTGGAAGAACCGGTGTATGTGGCGCCCAGCGCTGAGTATGCCGGCGGCACGGATTTTGAAGGCCATGCTTTCTTTGAGGCATCCTCCATACGCAAGCGCGGCGATACCTATTACTTTGTGTACTCGTCCACCGCCATG
>JAEZJP010000022.1 GCA_023415715.1 Bacillota bacterium | reverse complement strand
AAATTCATCTATTGTTCAAATACAGTTCACAATCGGTTGATAGAATAACAATGCAGCAAGGGATGCAAGCCACCGTATCCCGGATGCGAACTCCTTTTCTTGGCATTCTTCGGAATGCCGACCTCCCTATCCTCCATACAAGCAAAACCCGCGTTTGCAGATGGCAGAACTGCACTCGCGGGTTTTGTCTGTCGGTTTATGTATGGAGAAGAAGGATGAAATTACCGTTATCCTCCTGGGTTATTTGCAACCTGCCCAGCCAAAATAGCACTGCGGAATGCAATACCAATTCAAATCCTTAACGCATCGCCGCTGTGGATCTTTTCGCGCATTACTACGTCGTCTTTTGCCCGGCTTGCTCAATCGGCGCGCTGCTGCGCTGCCGCTTGCATCGCTAGTTTCGCAAGCTTCCTCCGCCCGGCTTATTGCCGCCACCGGCGGCAGCCGGGCTTAGGAACCCCTTGTACTGCACGAAAATCTCTCACAGCTTTGGATGCATTAATGCTTTTCATTGGTATTGGAAGGCGGAGCAGGAGAAATGCGCAAATCAACGGCATCCTTATTAATGATGGCGATTACTGTGATGACTGCGGCGGCTTTATGGACCTGGCCGGTGGAGCGGTGGGAGACGGTGAAGACCGTCAAGGTGTCCCTTGGCAGTGTGGAAAGAGCCGTATCGGTAACCGGTGTCGCAGCCCGTAAGGACGAGTATTACAGCGCTCATCCCAAAGGCGGCGTAGTTGTCCAGGTTTATGTGCAGGAGGGGCAGGCCGTTGCAAAGGGACAGCCGCTTTACCGCCTGGACGATGCGCCGTATCAGGCTGCCTTGAAGCAGGCTATGCAGGCGCTGGAGAATGCAGATGCTACCCAGAACTCCCTTCGTACCCAAGCTGCCGCTGCTTTTGGGCAGGCTGCGCAAACGCTGGCGGAGGAAGGCCTTTCCGCTTATGGCAGCGCACGGGCGGAGCTTGTAACCCGCGTGGAAACGTTAACGGAAGAAATCGAGGGGCTGACCCAGCGATCTTACCGAGATGGACAGGTGCTGCAGCTGATGGCCCGGGAGGGCGAACTGCTGCTGCCCGGAAGCCCGGGCGCCGTGCTTTCCTCCACGGAATCAGAGGTTCGGGCTGAGGTCATTGCAAGGGACAGCCGGCAGATCCAAGAGGGTATGCGTGCGCGTATCACGCAAAACAGCATGCCGTTAGGGGAAGCGGTGGTAGAAAAGGTGGGACTTTTGAAGCCTAACAGCCAGGGCGTCTCCTACGCCCAGGTGGTGTTTGCTCCGCTTGACGGGCTATCTGTGCCGGTAGGAACGCAGGTGGATGTGGACGTTATCCTGGAGGAGCGGACGCAGGTGCCCGTTGTGCCGGTGGAAGCGCTCACCGACCAGGATACCATTTTTCAGGTGTATGAAGGTCGTGCCTGGGAGCTAAGCACACCCGTTCATTTGTGGGACAGCGTCTGGGCTTATGTGGATGATTTGCCAATAGGCACGGAAGTGGTACTGTCACCTGATAATGACCTGTACGACGGCGTACGGCTGAAGGTGGTGAAGCCGTGAGGCTCAGGGATGCCATTCACTTGGCAGCGCTTAACATCTTTCAAACGCCGATGCGCTCGATCCTGACGGTGCTGGGCCTGGCCATCGGCATCGGCGCCATCCTTTCAGTGATGACACTGGGGGATGCGGGCCAGCAGCAGGTGGAAATGGAAATGACCCGCATGGGCGTGGACAAGGTGTGGATTACCGCACGCGGGCAAAGCAGCAGATACTTGAATGCCGAGGACGGGCCGCTGCTTCGTGACGCTACCGGCGCGCTTGCAACCGCACAGGCTCATATAAACATGATGGTCACTTATGCAGGGGAGACGGCTTATGCACAGATCAGCGGCTGCGATGAATACCTTTCCAGCGTGCAGCAGTTTACCCTTTTGAACGGAAGATTTTTGAGCCCCCGGGACCAACGGGATGGTGCTGCCGTCGCAGTTCTTGATACTGATTTGGCTTCCGCGTTGTTTAAAGAGGAAGCGAAAAACTGCGTGGGGCTGCGCGTGTCGCTCTTCGGGCGGCTGTACCGCATAGTTGGGCTTGTAGACGGTGTCAGCATGCAAACCGGGGGTATTGGAATGGATGGTACGCTCCTGATCCCCCTTTCCGCCTTTTCCGATGCCTTTGGCGAAGCTGTTTCCGACGTGATGCTTTCCGTACCTAAGAACGTTTCCGGCAATGCTTTGGCAAAGGAAGCGCTGGCCGCTTTGCATGAAACAGGAGGCAGCTTTCAGGCCACCACGCTGCAGGCGGAAATAGAGGCGGCCCGGGCTGTGGTGCGTATCTTCGTAATGGTATTGTGCTGCGTCGCGGTGATTTGCATGCTTGTGGGCGGCATCGGCGTGATGAACATATTGCTGGTTTCCGTTAGAGAACGGAGGCAGGAAATAGGCGTTTTGAAAGCGCTGGGAGCGACTGGCGCACAGGTGTGCCTGCTGTTTTTGCTGGAGGCTGCCGCCTATGCGGTGCTGGGCGGCGTGCTGGGCGTGGTGGCGGGTGAAGTGATCGTGCGTTTGACAGGCGGATGGATCGGCATATGGGCGGTGATCCAGCCTGGGCTCATACCGCTGGCGGTAGGTTTTGCAGCGCTGGTAGGATTGTTTTTCGGTGTGGCTCCGGCCTGGCGGGCTGCAAGGATGGCTCCGGCAGATGCGCTGAAACAGCCATAGAAATTCAATTAAAGACGGCAAGCATGCCGTCTTTAATTGATTCGGCACTTTTCGCCTGCGGCCTTATGCGCTGGCTTCCACTTCGCTTAGCCAGTACAGGCCTGCGGTCGGCGAAAAGTGTAAGGAAAAGCTTGCTCTGCAAGCGCTCCGCTCGTCCGGCGAAGCCGGACGAGACGATCTCAAACGATGGGGAACTGCAGTTCCCCATCGTTCCTCCCCTTGAAATTGATAATATGAAAAGTTTTCTGGGCTGTTCAAAGCGCCGAAATTTCCTCAAGTCATTCCTCGCTGCTCAAAGGATCTTTTTGTTGATGAGAAATTCAGATTTTGTGCTGCTCATCTTTTTGAAATGATATTAATGCAATATAATTCTTTGATTCACTAAAACAATTCTTATGGATTGTTTTTATTTTATATATTCATGCATTACAATTTGTATATTCTATTTGAAAGCCGGTGCGCTCAAACATATATACTTTTCACTCCCGCCGTGTATAGCGTACCCGCCTGCTTTTGCGGGGTGAATTGGCTGCTTTGGCAGATTATACGTTATATTTGGGAAGTATTTCGCCATCGTATACATCGTGAACAAAGGCAATACAGAATCTTTGTCAGTTTAACCTATTTCTTTTTTTTGATGGAATCTATATAATAAGTCTAGTTCATGGTACGTATCCTATTGGGGAAGAGACATCCCTGTATATGAGTTGGCAATAATTTGTAAGGAGGAGAAAATATGTCCAGCGTATCCCTCAGCCACATTTACAAAACCTATCCCGGCGGTGTGACGGCTGTTAGCGACTTTTGCCTGGATATTGAAGACAAGGAATTCATCGTGCTGGTCGGCCCCTCCGGTTGCGGAAAATCCACCACCCTGCGCATGGTCGCCGGTCTGGAAGAAATCAGCGACGGGCAGCTTTACATTGGTGAAAAATTGGTGAACGATGTTGCTCCCAAAGACCGCGACATCGCCATGGTGTTCCAGAACTACGCTCTGTATCCCCATATGACGGTATATGACAACATGGCTTTCGGCCTGAAGCTGCGCAAGACGCCCAAAGATGAGATCAAGCGCCGCGTTGAAGAAGCCGCCCGCATCTTGGATATCAGCCATCTTCTGAACCGCAAGCCCAAGGCTTTGTCCGGCGGCCAGCGTCAGCGTGTTGCTCTGGGCCGCGCCATCGTCCGCGAACCCAAGGTCTTCCTCATGGACGAACCGCTGTCCAACCTGGACGCCAAACTCCGTGTGGCCATGCGTACCGAGATCACCAAGCTGCATCAGCGCCTGCAGACCACCTTCATCTATGTAACCCATGACCAGACCGAGGCCATGACCATGGGTACCCGCATCGTGGTTATGAAGGATGGTTTCATCCAACAGGTAGACAGCCCGCAGAACCTGTATGACTATCCCATCAACCTGTTTGTCGCCGGCTTCATCGGCAGCCCGCAGATGAACTTCTTCAATGCCACCCTGGTCAAGGAAGGCAAAGAAGTATATGCCACCTTCGGCAGCAACAAAATCCTGGTGCCCGCCGGCAAGATCGCCAAGTTGGTTGATGAAAGCTACGTCGGCAAGGATGTTATCCTGGGCATCCGCCCTGAGAACATCCACGATGAAGAAGTATTCATCAACAGCCTGCCCGATGCTGTCATCGATGTGAGCGTGGAAGTCACTGAGTTGATGGGCGCCGAGACCTATCTGTATTTGAAGGCCAACGGCAAGGACGACAACATCATCGCCCGTGTCGATCCCCGCACCACCAGCCGCGCTGGCAACCAGATCAAGGTGGCCTTCGATACCAACCACCTCCACTTCTTCGACAAGGAAACCGAAGCCAGCATCCTCAACAGGTAATCGTATACGGTATAACGGCGGCGTGCTGCATAAAACGGCACGCCGCCTTTTTTAGTGATGCATAGTCTGTTTGCTACCCGGAAATATGACTGGTTATGTGTTGGGCTCTGATGTGCTTAGGTTTCGAAAGGAGAGAAGAATCAAACCTTTGAGGTGGCGTTCATTGGAAAGGCGGGTAATGGCAGGGCGAAACAGGATCGTCTGCTCCATTTGTAGATAGAGATTGAGGAACGGCTTCAGGAGCAAAATGATCATGAACGAGGCATTCCATTGTTTTAAAATTGAACAAAATTTCGAAAATCGCTGAAAATGCCTCCTTTTTTATGAAATGTTCACAATTTTCTACGATTTATCGCTTTTCAGAAGGGGAAGACTGTGATAAAATAAAAGTTGATATTTACGCCAGATAATGGTGAAAGGAGCAGCCAAGTGTTGTTTGAAAAGCGGTTTGTAAAGCAGGTTGGCCAGGTGTTTTCCCGCCTGAGCGCGCCTGTTCTTCTTTTGGATGGCCATGGAGATGCCATTTATCCGGAGGAAGCGGTCTCCCATATCCTGCCCGACGATTTAGCTGCGGGGCAGACACGCCCGGCGGACGGTTATCTGTACCATGGTGTGGATGGACAACCCTTCCTGGTGGTAGCCTGCCGGGAAAACGCGCCCGGAGCACAGGATGTGCTTTTGCTGGCGGATGCCATGCTGCAGGCTCTTATGCAGATCGGTGCTTCCGTGGCCGATGAAAGCGACGTATACCGCCGGGCACTTAGGGAAGAGATCGGCGGGTCCGAACTGGAAGCATTAGCTCACGAGCATTCAATACCTCTGGAGATGGACCGGTGCGTTATGTTGTTCTACATTGTGCAGACCGGCTCCAACAGCGCCATTTCACTTTTGCAGGAAGTAGTGCCCCAGGCCGAGGGTGATGTGCTGGTAGAGATCGACCGGCATATGGTAGCCCTTTTGAAGGATATGTCCTCCGTGGAGGATGTGGATGATTTGAAGCAGTTTGCCGAGGCGGCGCAGGAGACGTTGATGAGCGAAACTGCGCACCAGACAACGGTGGGCATAGGCGAACCGCGGCATAACCTGTCTTCCCTGGGGGAAAGCTATCGCGAGGCGCGCCGGGCCATTGAGGTGGGCCGCATTTTCCAGCAGGACAGCAGCATCCACGTATTCCGCAAACTGATGCTGGAACGCTTTTTGACCGAGCTGCCCAGGGACATCAGCGCTTACTACCACAGCTTGCTTTTCAACCGCAAGACGGCCAGGCTGTTTAATGAGGAAATGCTCTACACAATTGAGATGTTCTTCAAGAAGGACCTGAACCTGTCGGATACGGCGCGGCAGCTTTACATACACCGCAATACGCTGGTTTATCGCCTGGACAAGGTACAGCGGCAGATCGGCCTGGATCTTAGGAAATTTGAGGATGCCGTTACTTTCAAGATCCTGATGGAACTGAAAAAGTGCGGCATTGAAAAGCCTCAGCAGATCCATTAATAATGGGTTGCTCCTGTAGCTTTACCGCCGTGCTGCTGTAGGATGGCCATTTGATAATAGGAAAGGCGCTTTATGAAGAAATTGCGTATGCTGGCCGCGGGAGCGCTGGTGATTGTTTTGCTCACCGGCTGTTCCATGCTTACCGGGAACAAGGCCATATCCGAATCGGCTCCTCAGGCAACTGGGGACACCGTTACCATTTCCCGGGAAGAGTATGAGCACTTCAAGCAGTATCAGGAACTGGATGAGGTTCTGAAGGTAGTACAGGATAACTATTATCAGGAGCCGGATGTTCCCAAGCTCATTGAAAACGCGGAGCGAGGCCTGCTTTTTGGCCTGGATGATCCGTATTCCTTTTACTACAGCCCGGAGGAGTATGCAAAGCTCTGGGAAGAGGACGAGGGCAAATACGCAGGCATAGGCATTCAGATTTCCGCCAATTTTGATACGCTTTTGTGCACGGTGAGCCGTGTATTTAAGGGAAGCCCGGCCCGGGATGTGGGCATCCACAAGGGCGATATTTTGAAACAGGTGAACGACCTTGTAGTGGACGCCTACAACCTGCAGGATGCGGTGGATATTATGCGCGGCGTTGTCGGTGAAACCGTGAACGTGAAAGTGCGCCGTGGTACTGAAACGCTTGATTTTACCGTGTCCAGGGCCAACATCCAGGTGAACCGTGTGGAATCTGTGATGCTGGAGGGAGATATAGGCGTTATCAGCCTGTTTGAGTTTGCGGGAGATTGCCGCACTGCCTTTACGGATGCGGTGAACAAACTGACAAGTGACGGCGCCAAGGGCCTGATCGTAGACTTGCGTGACAATCCCGGCGGCTGGGTGGACGACGCCGTAGCCATCGCCGATATATTCCTGCCGGAAGTGAACGTTTACTACACGGAGAACCGCAAAGGCGAGCGGGAATACGCTAAAGCGCAAGCGGGGCAGTTGAATATTCCGCTGGTAGTTATCATGAATGAAAACTCCGCCTCCGCCTCCGAAGTATTGGCCGGTGCGCTGCAGGATCATGGCGTGGCTACCATCGTTGGTGTCACATCCTACGGCAAGGGTATCATACAGTATGTATTGCCGGTGGGCGACAAGGGCGCCGGAATGCAACTGACCGTGGCGCAGTATTTTACCCCCAACGGCCACAAGGTGCACAAGACGGGCATCACCCCCAATGTGGTGGTTAAGCTGCCTGAAGGCGACACCGGTATGTATGAGATTGGGGATATGAACGATCCCCAGCTTAGCAAAGCCGTGGAAGTGCTTAAGGAAAAAATACAGGGATCATCGATTTGACAGGAAGCCTTACAAACCCTAGCGGTGTTTATTACCAATTGGTAATCGTGCGGGGGAGTAGGCTAAAATGAATACTCCTGTTTGAGGGCTGAGGTTCGCCAAAGCCCAAGAGGGAAGGGGGAAGCCTTATGCTTATGAAATTGGACAGCCGGTAATGTATTGCCGTGCTGTCCTTTTTTGGGCCTGAAAGGAGACTTGACGCGATGGCTGCGGAGGAACGGCTGGGCTTTGTGGGGTTGGTGGTGGAAGACCGGGAACAGGCCGCAAGGATCAATCAAATTCTAAGCGAGTT
>JAEZJP010000325.1 GCA_023415715.1 Bacillota bacterium | reverse complement strand
CGCTATAATGCTCTTGTTGTAGTTGTTTCATTGCAGTTACATTTTACAACAAAAATCACGCCCCTGCTTTGCTGGGACGTGATTTTTTTCCCTCGCTGCCCTACACTTCTTTTGAGACAGCCCCTTTTATGATCCTATGGAGGGTGGGCAAAAAAAACCGCGGCAGCTTTGAACGCTGCCTGGACAGCTATATCAAAGACAAGCTTTCCATCTTTAACCAAATCAATCTTAGACGCGCGTCCATCACTCATCCTATGTATTCCGCCCAAACAATTCAACGGGTGCGGGAGGCCATCCGCCGGTATGCCAGCCGTTTTATGGCACTAAATACGTTTCTTTTACTCCTTCCGCCGCCTGCAGGCGGCACCGATATGGCTTCCTCAGCTACTATGAAATGAGGTGGCGCCGCAGCACCGGAGAATTGCAGAGTAGGACTAAGACGAAGGAGGCTGGGGAAGCGCAAGAGAGAGGCTTCCCCTTGAGGGGAAGCTGTCGACGAAGGAGACTGATGAGGTGGCATTAGCGGCTCAAGCATTTGTTGCAAAAACACCTCATCCGCCGCTGCGCGCCACTCCCGGAGGGCGAAGCCTGGAGCATTGAAGCGGAGCGACAATACGTAAACCGGGCGCGAAGCGAATGGTGCGTAGGGCCTTAAGGGGAAGGCTTAAAAGCGCGCCATGGTTACACTTTAATAGCTATAACAACATCATTCTTGACATAAAAAAGCAAGGCAGGCACGTTTGTTTTACGTGCCGGCCTTGCTTTCTTGTGTAATTGACCAAAACGAACTTCCTATGCCATTTTCAACCGATAGCCCAGCTTATACACCGTTTCGATGCGGTCCCCGCCCAGCTTTTTGCGAAGCCGCTGCACATGCACATCCACAGTGCGGGTTTCTCCGATGCCCTGATAACCCCAGGCGGTACGCAGCAGCTGTTCCCTGGATACGGTGGTTTCCGGGTTCTGCATCAGCGCATGCAAAAGAGCAAATTCCTGGGCAGTAAGCTCCAGCGGTTCTCCTGCCAGCTTAACAGCCTTTTCTTCCAGATTGATCTCCAAGCTGCCCAGCGTAAGCCTGTTTTCCGTTTCCTTCAAAAGCTCTTCCACTTGCAAAAGCAACTCCCGCTCATCAAAGGGTTTCACCAAAACACGGCTTGGCCCGGCATACAACGCCTGAAGGTGATCCTTCGTATCCGATTCACGGGTGATGAACAACACGGGACATCTGCGTAAGGCAAGGTTTGTAAGGAAAGGATGGCTGTCCGTCCAGGGGAGGCGGGCGTTCATAATCACCAATCCGTTACTCAGTGCCTGCAGATATTCCCCCGCTTGCGCCGGGCTTTCCTCTGCCCAGCACCCATGACCTGCCTTAGTCAATATTTGCGTCATCTGACGGGCCGACTGTTTATCGCTTTCGATGATGAGCACTTCAGCCATGAATTCCACCTCATATAATAGACGTACCAAGTTTGGAAATTCATGCCGCACGATTCTTAAATTTATGAATAAATTGTGAAGATTTTTACGAGGTGCGAACTATCCATTACCAATGGCGCCTGTTCCTGAATATTTCATTCAAACCAAGCCCGGCAAAAATCCAGCCCAGCGGTCCGCAGCCGCAGCCGCCCCGGCCGCAGCGGCGCCTGCGGGAGCCGAAGATCAGCGAGAACAGTATGAACAGTATAAACAGGGAACCCAGGCTGAATCCGGAGGATCTTTCCTCGTGATAGGTGCGGCTGGGTGTTTCCGTCTGCTTGTCATTTTTCTCCCATTCGGTGAAGAACTTGCTGCCGCCTGGCAGATAATCCATCCAGCTGTTATTGTTGTTGGAGGGTGCGACCGTAGGCGCGGCGGTAGGAGCGGCGGCAGGAATGCCAAACAAATCGGCAGTGGAGACGGTTTGGCCATATGAATTGCCAAGGGAAGTAGCCAGCTTGGGAATGAACTCACGGAAAGCCGATTCATATTGTTCGTTTTGAAAATCCTTCAAAAAATAGAAATTCAAAAGCTGCTGCTGGGAGTCCTTTGACAAGCGGCGTTCCAGTGTACTTCCGGCAATGGTCACAGCCTCCTCATCGCCCGAAGACATTAGCAGCAGCAGGTCTTCATCTCCCAAGTTCCACAAGCGGAACACTTCATTGCCGAAGGCGGTAACATCCTGACCGTCCAGAAAGTGAACGGTCACCACCCACAGCTTCACGCCTGTTTCATTCTTCAGCGTGTTATGAAATGTGTTCAAATCGTCAACCGTATCTTTTGAAAAAATAGTCGCGTTGTCCGATACCACCAGGTCTGTTTTTTCAGGATACCTGGGTGCAGCCCAAGCGTTCAACGGGCTGTAAAGCAGCAATATCATCAAAAGCGCGGTAACAAGATACCGGAAAAATGCGCGGCGCGCCATATCCATTCTCCTTCTTAAGACAGGTAGGTACGTAAAGCTAATTAAACAACTCGGCCTTGCGGACGCCCGTCAGCATGGCGAACCAGCCGCTGAAGGACTGCTGCAGGTTTTTGTTGTACTCTTCGGCCGCATTGTTATAGGCGTTCACCGCGTCCCCCTCATCATAGACCTCCAGCGCCTTGGTGAGTGAAACAACATAGTTCC
Source organism: Bacillota bacterium (assembly GCA_023415715.1). Taxonomy (GTDB): domain Bacteria; phylum Bacillota; class Clostridia; order Christensenellales; family Aristaeellaceae; genus JAEWAH01. The sequence goes on along the minus strand of JAEZJP010000325.1, from coordinate 24,893 downwards.
AATCCTTCGTGTCATCCTGAAGGGTCTTTTGATCTTTAAGCGCCTGGGACAATGCACCCACCGCCTCGGTCAGGGCCTGGTTGGCATCATATTTTTCATAAAGAGGCTTGCTGTCGCTGCGCAGTATATCCCGCGAGTCCGTAACAGCCTTCAAACGGTTATCCTGCTTGTCAAGATACCGCCTTGCCACTGCCAGCAGGTTGCTGGCGTCAGAAGCGCGCAGCTCCAGCAGATTCGAAAGCCCGCCCTCCTGCTCATACATCTTTTGCAACTCCTGGGCTTCGGCCTGCCATCCCTTGCGGGCACCCCAGGCCAGGCTCCCCAGCACAAGCGCCAGGGCAATCAGCAGGCAGAGAAATGTCCGCCCGGTGTTTTTCATGTTCCTTCCTCCATACCGTATCAAGAAAAGCACAAATATTTCAATTTTTGAATTTAGGTTTTCCGAAGGGGTTCCGAAGCCCCATCGCCGCCAGTGGCGGCATAGGGTGAGGTAAAGAAATCAAGCGAAAGGAAGCGATGGAAGCGGAAGCGAACCATCGCGGCCATTGAGTTTGTGGGTAGGGGAGGGCTCCTTTTTCAAAAGGGGCTCTCCCCGTCATGCCATCCCAACGGTTCTTCCCTTTTACCTTTTCAGCTCAAGCAGCTTGCTTTTGAGCTGGCCTTCCATCTGGTGCAGTGTGGCTTCCGCCGCCATCCGCTTTTGATGGCCTTCGGACTGGATGCGCACCACTTCGTTGATGGTGTCGATAAGGGATTGGTTGGTCTGAACCAGCGTTTCGATATCGATGATGCCCCGCTCCGCTTCCTTGGCGGTTTCGATGGTGCCCATTTTAAGCGTTTCGGCGTTCTTTTTGAGCAGCTCGTTGGTCATATCGGTAACGGCGGTCTGCGCCTTCAAGGCCGACTGGCTGTGGTACAGGCCCAGCGCCAGCACCATTTGGCTCTTCCACAGGGGCAGGGTATTGCTCAAAGTGCTTTGGATGCGCTCCACCAGCAGGCTGTCGTTATTTTGCAGAAGGCGGATCTGGGGCGCCATCTGCAACGCCACCTGACGGGTAAGCTTCAAGTCGTGCAGCTTCTTTTCAAACCTGTCGCACATGGCGGCCAGGTCGTTAGCCCTTTGGGCATCCATGGCGTCGCCAGTCTGGGAAGCCTTGTCCATCAGTTCCTTGAGTTCTGTACCCCGCACGGTGGCAAGCTTTTCATCCCCGGCCATGATGTACATGGTCAGTTCCTTGAAATACAGCGTGTTCTGGTCGTACAGGTGGTTGAACATGGCCACGTCCTTCAAAAGCTGCACCTGGTACTTTTCCAGGCTTCCGGCGATGGACTCCACATTGACGCCCACCTTTTCATACCGGGCCTTCAGCATTTCAATCTGCCTGCCTGCGCTCTTGAAAAGCTTTTTTAAACCCTTGGGGCTTTCCGCATCCGTTTCAAAGCCCTTGAGCTCTGCAACCAGGCCCACCAGCATGTCACCCACCTCGCCGGTCTCGCTGCTCTTTACATATTCCAGCGCCTTGTCGGAAAAGTCGGAAATCTTCTTTTGGGCATCCGCGCCAAAAAGGAGCACATGGTCGGGGTTTTGAAGGTTCAGCCGGCCGATAAACTCATCAATGCTCTTTCTTTCTTCAGGAGTAAGCTTAGTGTCGTCCATCTTGTTCACCACCACTTCGGTGGCCTTGGGAGCCAACGCCTGGGTGGCAACAATCGTTTCTTCCAGCACTTGCTTGTCTTTCAGCGACACCTCGGGAGTTACGGTGAGGACCGGGATGGATTGCTGCTCATTGTTCATGTCGGCTCCTCCTTATTCTGCATCTTTATTGACTGTATCGGGGGCGGCTTTTTCCTTCCCCATGGCTTTGAAATCCGTATCCACAAGGCCGTCCCTTTTTAGCATCTGCTCAAGCACCTCGATATCGGTGGTTACATCCAGGATATCGTCATGATAGAGCGTTTCCAGCTGTTTCTCGCAGGCGGCCAGCACAACGCCCATGGCCTTGGCAATGCGGCTGCGGGCTTCCTGGGCATTCTGGCCCGTGACCTCCCGCTGGTCCATGACACGGTAACTTCTGAGCATCTTCAGCGTGGTGGGCAGGTAGTAGTCCATAAACCGGCGGATTTGAGGCGCCTTCTTGGGGCGCTCCGCAACGGTTTTGAAGATCTGCCCGCAAAGCCGCGTCAAATCATCCATCTGCTGGGAAAGCGCAGGATCGGGGATCAGGTCGTTTTCTTCCTGAATTTGATCCATCATTTCCCGGCCTTTGCGGATCACTTCGTCGGCGTTGGGATCTCCCGTTTCCGGGATGACCTCCGCTTCCTCCACTAATTCTGGCTGCTGCTGCTTGTTGGGGCTAAGGTCCAGCCCGGAGCCCATGATGCCGATCACCCGGCCAAACAGCAGCGATACGGCGGCAGCCAGGATATAGTCCCACACCCTATACAGGGGGAACAGCCAGGCATACAACGCGAAGACGATTCCAAATGCTAAAATGCCGGCGCCGGCACCCTTTTTGATTTTCTTCCCATGCGGGGAAGACTGCTTGTTAGCCATGACCGATCCTCCATCCGGTAGACTTACGCGACTATCGTAAATCAAATCCGCTTCCCAGTAAAGGCGCATCCGCGCAAAGCCGCGTTTTGACGCATCAAGCATGCAAACGGGGCGCCAAGCCTTCAAAAGCAGTTTACATTATAGCACAGCCATCCATCCGCGCAAAGAATGAGACATGAGAAAACCATGAGAATTCCATGAGAGACAAGGGTTTTTCGCCGTCTTGCGGACAGCCGTGCCTCCTTAGGGATCATTATAAACATATGGGAAAATTCTGTCAAACAAAAAGGCTGATACGCGCATGAAAATGCCGCCGGACTTTATTAAATCCGGCGGCATCGTAGTTTGGCTTTCTATTTGTAGTAACTTTGCCCGTAAATGAACTCCTGAAGCGCCTCCACGTTAGCTTTGAAGTTCTTGTCGTTCATGTACACCAGGCTGGCTCCATTGATATCCTTATAACCGAATGTCTTGTCCATGGGAACGCGGTGCTGCTCAATCAGCGGTTCCCCTGCGGCCACCTTTTGCGCAAGGTCGGATTGAAGCACGGTGGTGCCTAGCTCAAACATTTCGCCAACGCTGATGTTGGTATATACATAGGGCAGCACGGCATTCAGCAGGTCCATCATCCTGTTCATGTCCATGTTGTGCATGACCTGATTGAGAAGGACTTCCAGAAGCTTGCGCTGGCGGGCGGTGCGCATGAAATCGTTGTCGATGCCGCGGATGCGGGCGAATGTCACGGCCTGCATGCCGTCCAAATGGTGTACGCCGGCAACGCCCTCCACCTTTGTCCGCTTCACTTTATCCAGTGGCTCCTTGCGCAGCTCATAATTGATGCGGTTGGCTTCCGCCTTGGTAAGCTCGATGTCCACACCGCCCAGGCTGTCGATGATGGCGGCCAGGCCAAAGAAATTGATGGTCACAAAGCGTTCCACATTCATTTGAAAATTGCGGTTCACTGTGCGCATCGTCAGTTTCGGTCCGCCGTTTTCATCTTTTCGGGAACCGAATTCATAGGCCACATTGATGCGGTAGGCATTTTTGTAGCCGGGCACGGTGACAGCCGTATCACGGGCGATGGAGGACAGCTTGATTTCTCCCGTCGTCTTGTTGATGGAGAGGATCATGATTACATCGGAAAGCCCCGTATTTAAGACATTCGTACGGGAATCCACGCCCAGAAGAAGGATGTTGACATAATCGTCCGGCAGGTCGGCATTGGCTTCCAGCTCGCTCAAATCGATGTTGGCAATATCGCCTTCACCAAGATCGGAGAGCATTTTCTGATGCTCGGCATCCAGATCCTCCGGAGCGATGGAAGCCTCTTCATCCCCCTGGGTGGTTGTGGCCTCCTCTTTCTCCCATTGTTCCCACTGGGCAAGGTCCTCAGCGTCCAGATCTTTCTTGATATCTTCGCCAGTAAAAGATATCTCAGGGTCGCTTTCGCCAAGCGCGTAAGGCACGATGGTCATCAGAAGCACAAGTGTGCAAAAAAGGCTTACCAGCCGCTTCATCCATGAAAACTTCAAGCAATGTTCCTCCTCCCACGCGGGGTGGATTTTGGGGGCGGTATGACCCCATTTTTTCCCGGCTCATTATACCCGCCCGGGCGGCAAATTGCAATCCTGAAACTGCCGGGCTGTCTTCCTGATGGAAACGATTGAGAACCTCCGGTTCATCCCTGAACAATATCAAAGCACAAAACATTTTCCACGCCATGGGTCCAGCAGAACATGTCCACCGGCTGGCAGCGTGTGATCCTGTACCCCCTTTTAACAAACAGTGCGGCATCACGCGCCTGGGTGGCTGGATTGCAGCTGACGTAGACCACCCGCCGCGGCCGCGCCTGTGCGATGGCTTCAACAACCTCTGGTTCCACCCCTTTGCGGGGCGGGTCCAGTACGACGACGTCGGGCCTCAAACCTTCCTCCACCAGTTTGGGCAAAAGCGCCTCCGCCTGACCTAAAAGGAACTCCACATTGCCGATGCCGTTCTTTATAGCATTTTCCCGGGCGTCACGGACCGCTGCCTCCACCGTTTCCAGGCCGATTACCCGCCGCGCGTTCCCAGCCAGCAGCAGCGATATGGTGCCCGCGCCGCAATATACGTCGGCCACGGTCTCCGTTCCCGAAAGAGAGGCAAAATCCAACGCGGTCCGATACAAAACTTCCGTCTGCTCTGGGTTGATCTGGAAAAAGGACAGGGGAGACAGGGAGAATTTCAAGCCGCACAGCGTGTCTTCAAGCCGCTCCTCCCCCCACAAAACACGGTAGCTGTCACCTAGGATCACGTTGCTGCGGGCGGTATGAACGCTCACGCACAGGGATTTAAGGGTTGGCACTTCTTTTAGCAGCGCGGCCAGAAGCTCTTTTTCCTTGGGCAGTTCCTGTCCGTTGATAACGATGACCGCCATCACCTCTCCTTGGCGGGAGGAGCGGGCCATTACATGGCGCACAAGCCCTGTATGGGTCTCCTCCCGATAGGGCGGGATGCGGTACGATTCCATCCAGCATTTAACCGCCTTCAATACGCCGTTGAGGCCGGGCTTTGCAACGGGGCAGGAAGCGATGTCAATAATGTCATGGCTGCGCGGTGCGTAAAAGCCGATCATGGGCTTACCCGCTTCCCCGCCTACGGGCAGCGCCGTTTTGTTACGGTAGTGCCAGGGGTCCGCCATGCCCAACACCAGCGGAACCGTAACTTCAAGGCCGCCGATATGCTTTAAGCAGTCCTCCACCTGGATGCGTTTGTAATAAAGCGTCTGTTCATAGGTCATATGCTGGGAAGCGCAGCCGCCGCATTTGAGATAAACGGGGCAGGGCGACGTCTGCCTTGCGGGGCTTGGATTTTTGACTTCCAACAGCTTGCCGAAGGCATGATTCTTTTGCACCTTCACCACACGGCAGGAGACTTCCTCTCCCGGCAATGCAAAGGGTACAAACAGCGCCATGCCTTCGTGAAAGCAAACGCCTTCCATCTCGGCCCCCAGCCGCTCGCATGAAACCATTACCACCTGGTTTTTCTGCACAAAAATCCTCCCTTGCTCCTCCGCTCCATGCCTTAAGGAACCATAAAGAGCAAGGGAGGAGTTCAAATACTTCCCCTATTTTCTCATTATTCTCCCGTTTGCGCAAGCCGTGTAAGCGGCCCCGATTCTTTAAGGAGCTTTAAGTGCTCCGCGTTATTGAATACGATTGTCAGTTCTTCCCCCGCAAGCGCATATGTGCCCTGAAACGCTCCGTTTTTAAGGAGGACAGCGATGTTTCCATTGCCGGCCATGTAGGTGCCTTTTACGGACAAGGCTTCATCCTCCGGAACGAATTTCACATACGTTCCGTCCCCATACAAGGTGATTTCCACATATATGCTGCCGTCAAGGCCGCCCCAGGTACCTGCTATTGCCGCATCCACAGTGGCAGATGCCTCTTGTACGGGCTGGTCAAGGCGTGATAGCGGTCCTGTCTTCTTTAGGTACTGCACTGTTCCATCTTCATTGGAAACTTGAAGCACACCGTCCTGTATCTGATAGGTGCATTCCATGGTTTCCCCGTCTGTATGGAAACTGATCCTGCCCTGTGAGGCTGTGCAAGGATATGTGACCGGATAATCAGGATCGGAGGGGATGAAGAATGTGATTTCACCCGCCCCGGTCAGTGTGATCTCCCCATAGGTCCCTTTGTCAACGCCGCCCCAGGTGCCGGTCAGTACGGGATCAATGACCAAGGCCGGCGGCGGGGGCGGGAGTTGCCTTAAAAACGTTACGGGGCTGCCCAATTGCGCATCGGTGAGCAGAAGCGTATCGTCCATCAGGATATACCTGAAATCTTCTGCTGTGCCGTTGTCAAAAATCGCCTTAATGGTGCTGCTATCCGCCGTATATGTGCCCGTCCGCTTGGACATGCCCTGCTCATAGGCGATTTCAATTTTCCCGTCAGGCATCAGCGTCAGCTTTTTGCTGCCTTTATCATCCGTCCCCTGCCAGATGCCGGCAAGGCCCTGCACCATTGGAGGAACTGTAGCTGCGGGGGGATTGGTTTTAGGCGGCGCTACGGTCAGCATCGGTGCTAAGGTAATAGAAGGAACCGAAGCAGGCGCCGTTATCACCGGGATAGGCGTGATTTCCGGCACTAAAGCCGGTTCCGTGGGCATGTATGTTTGCGGCGGAAAGGCCGGAGTCGGAAGCATTGTGGGGAAGGCTTCATGATAACGGGTAAGCGTAATTGTCTCCCCTTCCTCGCTCCCCGCAAAGATCAGTGTGTCTCCCGTAAGCAGAAACTGGAGTGAAAGATTTGTGCCATCCGGGAGCTCAGCCTGAAATATATTACCAGTCACCGTAAAGGTTCCCGTCTGCTCTATGGCGTCCGGCCTGTCATAGGCGACGGTGATGGCGCCAAGCGCGTCAAGCGTCATGAAAAGAAGGCCGTCCCCATCCTGGCCTGCCCACGTGCCGATCAGCCCTTCCGGTATTTGATGATTGTCCGGACCAAACGAAGGCGTCATTTGCTGTCTTGTCATGGTCATCGTGTCTCCTGTGTTCCAGTCTGTAAGCGTCAGTGTGTCACCCATAAGCCAATAGCTCAGCGCCGACTGTGTGCCGCCGTTGGGCCAGAAATACATATAGGACGCATCCGATGACCAGTAGCCCGAATATCTGTATGTCTGACCGCCCTGCAGTATCGTGCTTAAGTAGGTACCATCATCGTTCAATGTAATCGTCATGGAATAATAAGCATTGCTGCCGCTGAAGGTGCCTGTCAAGCCAACGGTTGATGCTGCCATTGCCCCTGGTACCGCCGCCAGAAGCAAGGAACAGGTTATCGCCAGCGCGAGAACTTTTTTAAGTGAAAACATGATTCCGCCCCCCCTTTTTCAAAGCCACGCTGCTACTTACCCGAACACAATGTAACCGGAAAAATGCAAGTTTTTGCACATGGAAACAAGCTGCATCCCTCTTACCAAAATCTACCCAAAGAATAGCATAAGCATACTTGTTTCACTTAAGATATGCATCATCACAAAAAGCCCCTTGAAAGCCATATTAAGAGACGGCTTTCAAAGGGTCTAGGGAAAGGAATCAAATATTATTTTGTTGTACCGTTAATGCTATTTGGCAGCCAGCGCTTTTGCAAAGGTTCATCAGCCGCGTTCCTGCGCATCGGGCTGCTGATTTGCGCCTTCCGCGCTTTTCTTTTCCGGAGCTTGCGCGCCCGGCTGCTTTTCAGCCAGCTTTTGTGCGCACAGGCTGCGGAAGGCGGCGGCCTCGATGGCGTATTGCATGGCCGTTGCCTCGGGGGGACGCGTGGCAAGGGACTCAAATACACTCTCCTGCGTTTTACAAAAGGCTGCGTATAATCCCTGCGTATCCTCTCCCGGCGGCGGCGTCATAAGCAGCTTCATTTCCTCCAGCGAGGCCACCTGCTTGAGAATGCAAAGCATCATCAGCTGCGCCAGCTGGACGCGGTCATACTTTTTCCCCACAGGCCGCTTTACCAGCCCGCATTTTACATAATTGTTGATCATGGAGGGAGTGAGTATGCTCCCGGCCACCGGATACAACGTGCGGCATTGGCGCTCCATATACGTAATCACCTGATCCATATACAGACCCAGGTCCGGCAGCTGGTCCCAGTTAGGGGGCACGTAGGCTGTCAAACCCGCACGGCTTAACTGATCGTTATGCATGTACAATCCCTTCCCATATAATATACCACCATACTATCATATCATCGATAATTCTACAATCCCTTTTAAAATATATTACTTGACATTGTAATGAACATGGTTTAATCTAGTATTCATAACCAGATTATAAGGGGATGTAAAGCCTATGGAGTTGCGGCCGATTCATTTGTTTGGAGATTCCATCGGTAAGGGCATCATGTTTGATGAGGACCGTGGAAGGTATGCCATTGCCCGGGAGCGCTGCGATGTGCAGCTGCAATCTGCCCTTAACGTTCCGGTGGAAAATCATGCCCGAATGGGGGCCACTGTGGCGGAAGGGCTGCAGGATTTTATGGAATGCGGCGATGTAGCGGGTACCATCGTAGTCATTGAGTACGGCGGGAACGACTGTGACCTTCATTGGGATGAGGTGGCGAAGGATCCTTCCGCCTACCATGAGGCCAAGGTTCCTCTTGATACGTTTCGCCGTCTGCTGAAGGAATTCGTACTGAAGGTACGCCGCCGCAATGCCGCGCCTTTATTGGTGACGCCGCCGCCCCTGCATGCCCAGCGCTTCTTTAACTGGGTCACCAAAGGGCTTGACGCGGATGCAGTGCTCAGGTATTTGATCGACGTTCAGAACATCTACCGCTGGCAGGAACGGTACGCCATCGCCGTGAGGGATGCGGCGCTTGAAACGGGTTGCGATATATTCGACCTTCGGGATGTTTTCCTCTCCAGGCGGGACGTTGCGGATCTGATAAGCCTGGACGGCATGCATCCAAATACCAAAGGACATATGCTGATAGCGGAGTCGCTTTTGCGAAAGGACTATCTGTATATCAAGCCGGCTCTTCCCTTTCTGCCGGTACCAAGGCTTGCAAAGGCATCCGGTTTAAAACAGTATCACACGCGTGTACCATTGCAGGCGAAAAACCCGCTGACCTGACGAAAAATCCTTCCGGTTTAGTGCTGGGCCATTCCGGAAGGATTTTTTGAAGGTGAGGAACCTTTATTTCAGGATGGCTTCCGCCACTTGCGCACCGGCAGCGCCTGTATTTTTTGTGAACACAAGCTTGATGGATACAAGGCTTTGACTGGGCAGCGGGATTTCAGCGCTGTTTCCGGTATCAGGATCAAAAGTGTATTCCGCAGCGGGCACCAGCTCTTCAAAGCTTTTTCCGTCAGCACTGTAAAGGATGGAGAAGGTTTGATTCCGTTTGCCCCAAATGGTGGCGGGATTCAAGCGCAGCGCAAGACTTGTGGGGACAGTGGCTTCCACAAGGTTTAAGGTCAATTCATCCTGACCCAAACCCGCGCCTTCCCAATAGGTGTTCAAATCGCCGTCTACGGCATTGGCCGCGGCATAGGACTGGGTCTGTCCGTTGGTGGCGGCGGTCAGGCTGATCCCGGTCTCAGGTGCTGCGGGGGCGGCCGTTTCCTTATAGGTGTGCATGTAGCCGGGATAATTGGCCGTTACCTGGCTTACATCGGCTTCTACCCTTATATTTGCGCCAATGTTCTTGTTCTTGTTAAGCTTGATGTCATCCATCGTTGTGATTCGCTTGCCCAGGATCTCCATGTTCTTGAACAGCACATCATCAATGGTGTAATCCTTGTTGAAGGCAAAGATGCGTATGGAGGATTCCCTGCCACCAAGGACTTTGATATTGTCAAACACCACGCCACGCGTATTTCCGCGCTTTAACGCTTTGGACCACTGCGATTTGGTGGTCGTCAGTTCTATCAGGAGACGCGCGCCATCGCCATTGCCCATCTGCGCGTCTTCCACCACAATGTTTTCAAAGCGCACGTTTTGAATCAGCGCGTTGTCACTATTGTGGATGGACATGACCGGCTTGTGGAAGTTGTGCAGCACGGTGATGTTGCGGAAGGTGATGTCCTCCATCACGTCCGCCCTGGTTTCATAGCCCACCTCACAGGATTGGGCCAGGTCCGTCCACAGCACGCAGTTGTCAAAGAGGATGTTCTTTACATTGCCATCGTAGCCCTTGACCACCAGATTGTCATCCCAACCCCTTACAAAGCAGTTGCGGGCGGTAACATTCTGGCAGGACTGGGTGGTGATGCCGTCGGAGTTGGAGCGGGCAGCCACGATACTTAAGCCCTCTACCGTGACGGTATCGCACTTATACAGGTTTACCGTCCAGGCGGCGGGGTCCAAAATGGTAATGCCCTCAATGGAGATATTTTTGCTTTCGGTGAAATTGATGGGCACGATGGTGTCTTCCCACCTGTCGTAATGGCTGCCGTCGATGATACCCCGGCCCATAATGCGTACATTCTTGACGCCGCCGGCTTGAATGTAGCCGCGGAGTACGGCGCCGCCGGCCAGATAGATGGTCTGTCCGTCCTTGGGCGTGATCAGGCCCGCTTCATGCAAGCCGGGGCCAAAATACAACACATTGGGGTCCTTTTTATCGGGAACACCGGTCTCCAGAGGTGAGGCAAACAGGTGCAGCGCGCCTTTCACCTGGTTATTGTACTCCACCGTGACAGGAGATGGCTCATGCAATACAAACTGTACCGTGTCACCGGAGATGGAAGGCGTGATGCCCAGCGACAGCGGCCTTACGGTGACGGACTCCAGCGTAACGCCCGGAAACTGAACCGTGACCGATACCGGCCCGCCCATAGAGAATAAGGCCACAGGCGTAGTATCCAACATGGGCCTTGAGGTCCACGTCCTTTGATGGTTCACCGCCGTGTCGATGACGGACAGGGGCTGCCCGTCGATTGTGACTTTGCAGACCTTGCTTTCGGGTATGTTCATGGGCTGGCTGTACAGCTTTACTTCAAACGCCGCCTCCTGGGCAAAGGAAGGCGCCAGCATCGAGCAAAGCAGGAAACATATAACCAGGGATACAAGCTTTTTCATTGCGGACGCCTCCTTGAAAATATGCAATTGGAAAACGCATTACGAAGCTTCCTTGGCTGCCGCTTCCCGGCAATCTTCCGGCAAAGGTATAGAAATAGCCTCGCTGCCTACGATGATTTCCCGGCCATATACGTTGAGCGTTGCTGGGCTGCCCTGAATGAGGGAGAGAGTGACAGCCTCCCTTAAGATGTCGGCCCGGAGCGTGCTCCCATGCACCGTAAAGTTGAAATGGTATCCTTCCCATACGGCGGGGATGGACGGGCTGAGGGAGGGAACCGGCCCATCGGTGCGCAGGCCGCCAAAGCCGAACACAATGGTCACCCACGCGGCGGCAATGTTGGCCAAGTGCAGGCCTTCAGCCGTGTTGCAGTTGTAATTGTCCAGGTCCAGCCTGGCCGCAAAGCCAAAGAAGCGGAAGGCTTCCTCATGGCGCTTGAGTTCGCTGGCAAAGATGGAGTGGATGGAGGGCGACAGCGAGCTTTCGTGAATGCACCGGGGTTCGTAATAGTCATAATTGGCGGCCTTTTCATCAAGCGAGTAGTCGCCAGGATACAAGAACATGGCCATCAGCACATCCGGCTGCTTGATCATATCGGTGCGGTAAATGCGGTCGTAGCTCCAATGATGGTACAGCGGGAAGTCCGTGGGAGGAATGCTGTGAATGTCCAGGTGCGGCAGGGTAAAGTACCCCTCGTGCTGCTCAAAGACCAGGCTGTCATCTTGCTTGAGCAGCATGGCTTTAGCGCACGCAGCCCAGTACTGCCGCTCTTCCTCTGTTACTGACAACTTGTCAGCAAAGGCCGCAAAAGCCTCCGGCGCTTCCGATTCCATACGGGAGAGCGCCTGTAGGGTAAATTCCATGGTCTTTTTGCCCATGAAGTTGGTATAGTAATTGTTGTTCACCATCAGGTGGAACTCATCCGGACCCATGACGCCGTAATAGCCGTAGGCTGTGCGGTCCCGGTTCCAATCCCCGCGGGATGCGCAGTAGCGGCTGATCTCCACCAGCATTTCCACGCCTTCGCGGAACAGGAAAGTGTCATCGTTTGACAGGTGGTGGTAATTCCATACCGCGTAGGCTACGGAGGTGCTGGGCTGCATCTGCAAACTGGCGTGCTGCCATAGGGTGCAGGCCTCCTTGCCGTTTAGCGTAGCAATGGGGTAGCAGGCGCCCTTGCAATCCAGCTGTATAGCCCGCTCCCTGGCCTGGGGCAGGGTATGATACCTGTATAAAAGCAGATTCCGGGCCGCCTTCATATCATTGAGCAGGTAGTAGGGCAGGCAGTAGGTTTCCGTATCCCAGAAAGCATGGCCGTTGTAGGCTTCGCCGGTTAAGCCCTTGGCGCCGATGTTGTTGCGCCCGTCAAAACCCCGGTAAGTTTGATGCAGCTGGAAGATGCAGTAGCGTATGCCCTGCTGGCTTTGCGGATCGCCGTCCAGCTGCACATCGGCGGTGCGCCAAAGCTGGGCATAGTGCTCCGTATTGCTTTTAAGAAGCGCATCAAAGGAAAGTACCGCATCGGCGCTTGCCGCGGCCTTTTCAAGGCGCGATGCATCGCTTTCCACTATATCGCCCTGGCGGATGGAATCCACCCAAATTCTTTTCTCAAATACAGCAGGCGTGCCGGGAATAAGGCTAGACGACACCTTAAAACCGGAAAACAAGGGCTTTTCAACGGGTGTGGCCGCGGCTCCCTCCGGCAGTGACAGCGCAAAGCTGTACAGCGCCTTTTGCCCGGTAGTTTTTGTTTGAAAAAGATGGGCGGCACGCAATCCTTCCGAAAGTCCGCCCCGGTCCTGCCAGTCGCAGCGGCCGGTGTTTTGATGAATCACATGGCCGTTGACGCCAAGGACAAGATCTACCGAAACAGGCGCGTCAAGTGCCGTCAGCGTGATGCGCTGGACAGCCTGGTGAGGATCGTCCATGCAAAGAAGGCGCTCAAACAGCACCGATACCCTGCTGCCGCCGGGCAGCTCCCACACAAAACTGCGGAAAAGAAGGCCTGACTTCAAATCCAATGTCCGCTCATAATCCGCGACATTGCAGGTTACAACGTCCAGCTTGCAGCCATCCGCCGTTATGGGGCTGTATAGAAAATCGGGGGCGCAGACCATATAGTGGGTCTGCTTTACGATGCCTTTATAGCCGCCGGGAGTATCCTCCCCGTCCAGCTCATAAATACCGCCCAGATAACTGCCCATCAGGCTTGATGCGCAGGTGCCCTCCTCAAAATATCCGCGTACACCCATATGTTCATTGGCCAGGGAGAAAATAGATTCGCTGACCCGGCTGTGGTCGGGATCAAAGCCCAATTCCTTAATCTGCCAGGGATGACACTGAAAATAAATGTCTGCTATCTTTGCCATGGTATCCATCCTTTGCTTGGCGAATATATGCGTTACCCTTTGAGGCCGGTGGAAACAACGTTTTGCGTAATCTGCCGCTGGAAGGTGATGAACAGTATGATCGGCGGAATGATGGCGAACACGATGGCCTTGATGATGTCGATCTGGTTGACCCTGTCGGAAGTGCGGTAGGTGAACAAACGCACCATGACCGTTTCCAGGGGTGTGTTGGTCAACACCAGGTACGGCAGCAAAAAGTCCGACCAGGCGGCGTTCACCGCATAGATGAGTATTACCATATTGATGGGCATGCTCAGCGGCAGTACGATCCTGTAAAACAGCGTCAGGTCATTGCAGCCGTCCAACCGCGCCGCTTCCAGCAGCGAATCCGGCAGGTTGTCGTAAAAGCTCTTAAAAAGGATCACATAGAACGCGTTGGCGCCGATGCACAGCCATAGGGGAAGAAAAGAACCAATCAGCCCGAGGTTGGTAATGTTGATAAACAGCGGAACAAGGCTTGTGGTGGCCGGCAGCATCAGGCTTAGCATGATCAACCCCAGCACCAGCTTGCTGCCCCGGGGCTTTAGACGGGAGATGACATATGCCAAAAGCCCGTTGAATAATACGGCGCTTACGCAGCTACCCAGCACCACCCAAAGACTGTTCAAATAGAAACGATAATACTTGACTTCTTTCCAGGTATCGGCATACCCGCTGAAGCTGAAGGATACAGGTAAGAATTGCGGATAGAAGTGCTTGTCTGCCGCCTTGACGCCGCGCATGAATTCCTGGTTTTCCTTGAACCCTGAAAGGATGACCCATAATAACGGCATGACCGAAGCCAGGAAAGCCGCGACCAGTACCAGCACCATCAGCGTATATCCAATTTTGACCGCAGGCTTGCGAAAATCGTAGCCACGGATGACGCCTTCGGACTTATGACGGAATGATTTCATTTGCTCTTCCCCCCTTACATGTCCTTGGGCTTGTTGAGCTTGTTGTACGCAAGCGTCAACGTGACGAGGATCAGGGAGATGATCACCGATACAGCCGCCGCGTTGGAATAATGATAATCCTGGAAGGCATACCGGAACACCAACTGCATCAGGCTGACCGAGGCGTTGTTGGGGCCGCCGTTGGTCATGACCAGCGGCTCATAAAGGATTTGGAATACGGCGATGATCTGCAGTATCAGCAGCGTTCGGCCCAGGTTGTAAAGCTGGGGAACGGTAATATTCCATATACGCTGGCGGACATTGGCGCCGTCGATGATGGCTGCTTCATATAATTCCGGATTGATGCTTTGCAGTCCCGCCAGATAAATCAGCGCCGTGGCGCCTGCGCCTTTCCAGGTCATGGTAACGACGATCATGGGAATCGCCATAATAGCGCTGCTGAGCCAGGCTCCTTTGGGCAGGCCAATCGATTTTATAAGCATGTTCAGTGCGCCGTTATCGCCGCTGGAGAAGATAAACTTCCACAGGAATACGGTGGCCAGGCCGGGCACGATATTGGGCAGGTAAACGGCCACCCGGAAGAGGCTTTTGCCGTGGACCATTTCCTGTATGAATACCGCCAGCACAATAGGCACCAGAAAGCCGATGATCAGCGACCATATGGTGTAGGAAAAAGTATTCCTGACCGCGGGCCAGAAATCGGGGCTGATCATGACAGCCCGGAAATTGTCGAGGCCGACATACCGGACCATACGTATGCCTTGGGTTTCAAACAAGCTCAGCTTGATACTTTGGGCCAGCGGCACCCATACAAAAAAAGCAAACAGGACAAGGCTTGGCAGCATAATCAGCCAGCCGATCACATCCTTGCCATATTTGGCCCTCAAAGTTCGCTGCGGTTTGGTACTTACCGCCGGGAGCATATAAACCGCCTCCTTATCCAATCATTCAGGCGCTTGGGGAAAAGCATGTTTGCGATGCTCTTTCCCAAATGTCCGGGAACGAAAACCCGGGAGAGCCGGTTTCCGGCTCTCCCGGCGGAGATCAAGCTTGGGGAAGATTACTTGTTGATGCCTTCGTCCAGAATCTTCTGCAGGTTCGCATCGGCGGTATCCAACAGGGCCTGCACATCGGCGTTCTGGTCGGTCACAACAGCCTGCAGCACCTTGGTCAACTCAGCGTACATTTCCTGGGTCATGGCGGGTTCTTCCATGCGCAGGTTGCCGGCGGTGCTCACGGTGGAGAAGTAGTTTTCGAACATGCGGGGATCGATATTGCTGTACTCGGCAGTCACGGCTTCGTTGGCGGCGATGAATTCAGCATCGGTCCAGGCGGGGAAGCTGTTGATCACGGGCACACCGCGGTCCACGCGGCTCTTGGCATCCAAAACCATGCCGTTCTTGGCGCTGTCGGTGAGGACGGGAGCCTTGCCCATGCACTCCAGATACTTGAGGCCAGCCATGATCTCTTCCTTGGTGGCCTTGGCGGAGAACATGTAGGGGGTGCCGCCGGAGAGGCTGAAGGCACCGCCGGGGCCGGCGGGAACGCCAACCAGCATCAGCTTGTCAACGGGCAGGCCATTGCCTTCGGTGGGCTGGTTCACAGCGTCGCCGGCGGCGATGTACATGGCGGCAGCGCCGGTGCCCAGCTGGGCAAAGCCGGTGCCCCAGTTTTCGGTGGTGGGATCGCTGGTCAGGATGTCATACTTCCACTTGAGGTCCTTGACATACTGCATGGCGGCAACAGCTTCGGGGCTGTTCAGGTTGGCTTCCCACTTGCCTTCGGCATTCTGGGATTCCAGCTTGGCGCCAAAGGCCCAGGCGATGTTGGAGAAATGCCAGCCGCCGGCAGCATCGGCAGCCAGGAGGCACAGGCCGGCGGAACCGGTGGCATCCTTGATCTTCTTGCCAACTTCGGCAAGCTCATCCCAGGTCTTGGGGTAGAGGGGAATGCCGTTCTCATCTACCAGGCCGGCATCTTCAAACACCTGAGCGTTGATCATCAGGCCCAGGGCATAGCCGTCGCGGGGCAGGCCGTACACGCGACCATTGGCATCGGACAGGAGCGTGCGGACGGAGGGGTTCATTTTGTCCAGCCAGCCAAGTTCGGTAAGTTCGTCGGTGATGTCAGCCACGAAGCCGGCCTTGATCAGCTTCTGGGGCTCGGTGTACCAGGTTTCAAACAAGGTGGGCAGCGTTCCGGCTTCGGCCATGGAGACGAAGGTGTCCACAGCGTACTTGTAGTGGGCCTTCACGACTTCCACATTGGGCATGGCGGCCTGGAAAGCGGGCAGGAAGTTTGTTTCATGGGCTTCGATGGCGCCTGTGTCCACATCTTCGGGCCAGATGCCAAGGGTCAATGTGACTTTCCCTTCCGCCAGGGCGGAAACGGCGCCCAGAGCCAGCAGAAGGCTCAGGAGCAGGGCTACAAACTTTTTCATTGGGTTTCCTCCTTTTAAAATAGGTAATGGTAAACAAAGGAAGGACATATGCCCTTCCGGAGGCCCGTAAAGAAATTTGGAAGCCTGTGGATTTTGGCAAGGTTTTACGTTCAACTAGTCAAAGTATAACACCGCATTTCCCCAATGTCAATACCGTTTCACGTAAAACTTACAAAAAGTAACGCGGTGTATTCAGAGCATATTTCTTGCAAACCAAACATTCTATGCTATAATAGCCATACACAGAACAGGAAGTCCAAAGGGGGCAGAATGCTTGGTCACCATCAAGGATGTGGCGCGGGCGGTGGGCGTCAGCACCACCACGGTATCCAACGTGATCCATGGCAACGTGGGCCGCGTATCTCCGGAAATGGTGGCAAGGATCCAGGCCTCCATAGAGCATTTGGGGTATGTGCCCAACATGTCCGCCCGGGCGCTGGTGAACAACGCATCCCGGATCATAGGCGTTATCAACCACCTGGTGCCCCTCACAAGCGGCGGATTCTTTCAGGACCCATTCCACGGCGCGCTGCTGGCGGGAATCGAACAGACGCTTCGGGAACGGGAGTACTACCTGATGGTACGCACCATCGACAACGTGCCGGAGCTGTTGTCGCTGCTCAACAACTGGAACCTGGACGGACTGATACTTACAGGCATTTTCCCCACAGATTTTTATGAAAGCCTGATGGCGCAAAAGACGCCTATTCTGCTGATCGACAGCTACATTCAAAACGACCAGGTGCTGCAGGTGCGTTTGGAAGACCAGCAGGGCGGGTATCTTGGTACAAAGCATCTTCTGGAGTGCGGCCACCGGGATATTCTGTTCTGCGGCCCGCCCATTCTGGAAGAAGGCGTGCTGGCCCGCCGCTTCAAGGGCTATTGCCAGGCTTTTTCGGAGTACTCCGTGCCGGTCAAAATGGAAAATGTGTACCAGCGGGAAATCGGCATCGAGCAGGGCACGGCGCTGGGCCGGGAGCTTGCGCAACGGCATGACTACACCGCCATTTTCGCAACTGCAGATATCCTGGCCGCCGGGCTTATTTCGGGGCTTCAAGAGGCCGGCAGAAAGGTGCCGGAGGATATCTCCATCGTGGGCTTTGACGATTTGAACATCGCCCGCCTTACCAGCCCGCAGCTTACCACCGTTCACCAGGACGTAGTGGAAAAAGGCGTCATAGCAGCCAGAATGCTCATCGACGCGCTGCAGGGCGAAAGCAATACAGCACCCCGGAGCGTTGTGCTGCCGGTGCGCCTTGTTTCCCGCCAGTCGGTGCGCCGGCTGAATAATTAATTGATACGGAGGTCCCATGCGCAAAGATTTCAAACACATCATTCTTGAGGCCGGGGATAAAATGCTGGGCTATGACCGGCCCGAGGTGTATCAAAAGGAAGGCCATGCTAATTTCGTAACCCAGGCGGATATCGAAGTGCAGGCCTTTTTAATGGAAGAACTTACAAAGGCCGCTCCGGAGGCGGTCTTTTTTGCGGAGGAAAAAGAAAACGAAGCGCTGACGGACGCGCCGACGTTCGTCATCGATCCTATCGACGGCACCACCAACTTCATGCGGGGGCGCAAATGCTCCTCCATATCGGTGGCTCTTTTAGAAAACCGGGAGCCGGTTCTGGCCGCCATTCTGAATCCCTACACCAAGGAGCTGTTCCATGCAGAAAAGGGAAAAGGCGCGTTTTTGAACGGACAGCCGATACATGTATCCGAACAGGATTTTGCAAAGGCGCTGGTAAGCATAGGCACATCGCCTTATGATTCCGTGCTGGCCGGCAAAACCATGAAAGCGGCGGAGAAATTTCTGCTTGCGGCGGGCGACCTTCGGCGCACCGGATCCGCGGCCATCGACCTGTGCGATGTTGCCTGCGGCCGCAGCGATATCTATTGGGAGCTTATCCTCTCTCCCTGGGATTTTGCCGCCGGCGCGCTGATCGTTAGGGAGGCCGGCGGCCGCATATGCAGCCCGGGCCGGGGAGCTCTCCGCTTTGATCAAAGGACGCCGGTGCTGGCGGCCAATCCCTTATGCTTTGATAAGGCGGAAGAAATGCTGCTTACAGCGATCATATAAAAACAACGCATGGCTGAATCAACTCCAGCCATGCGTTTTTCTTTCGTACACCGCCTATTTCTTTAAAAGCTCCAGCGTCTTATCAAGCAGACGGATATCCCCTGCCTTGCCATGTCCGGGTATAACGATCTTTACATTGGATTCATCGTATTTTACCTTTAGCCTCTCTATGGAAGCTGGCCACTTGCCAAGATTTGCATCATCCGTATTGCCCAGGTTGGCCGCACTCATTTCCTTGATCATGCAGCCGCCGAATAGTAGCTTTTTTTCAGGATAATAAACGGTAATATTATCAGGGGAGTGTGTTTCGCCCGGATAGTATAAAATAAGGCTTTCCGCATCAAAAGCCAGTTTCTTTTCTTCATCAACGGCAATGTCGATCACTTCTGTCGGCTGAACGTAAACCTGATCTTTAAAAGCATCGAAATACTTTTTATCCTTGGGGGCTTGTAAGCTTTGCAGGATCCAACCTTTTGATTTTTCTCCCCTCGTTTGTATCATTTCTATTGTTTTACTAGTCCCATAGATTGGGATCCCCTGCTCTTCAAGGTACTGGTTCCCTCCCAAATTATCAAAATGAAATCCGGTATTAATGGCAGCCAATTTGGTTTCGGTCCCGGCAAGCCCCCGGATCCACTCTACCAGTTCTTTTGTTGCCTCATATGTATAAGGTGTATCGACAAGGACAATTTCTGAATCTTCCATTTCAATTACAAGAGAGTTGGCGGCCCAGGGGAATGCGTGTACGGCCACCACAACGCCTTCAGCCACTTTTTCCACCGACAAATCCCCGCTGATGGCAAAGGGGGCATTAAGCACCAGCTTGTATTTGTATTCCGCATGACCTCCACAGGATATGCATGATAAAACCAATAGCAATGATGAAAACACCTTGCAATATCTCATGCGCCTTTCCTCCTTTGTGATGCCGGCAATGTTGTTTACGGCTCAGCATATATAACGGTTTAAAACATGGAAACTTATCCCTGCGGGGGATAGGCGCTGTCTTTTTCATTTTCCTTGGGATAGATCACCTTCACATTGGCTTTTGCAAAAACCTCCATCCATTTGTCCGAAGGTTTTTCGTTCGTTACAAGGCAGTCGATTTCATCGATGCCGCAAAAATACCGGAAAGATGTGCGGTCAAACTTTGAGCTGTCGCACAGGAATACTGCCTTGCGCGCGCTTCTTTGCATCTGCTTTTTGATGCATACATCCTCCTCGTTCACGTCGGTGACGCCGCTTTCCATGGAAATGGACCTGGCGGAAAAGAAAAGCACATCACAGGTAAAATCCGCCACACGCTGGCGGGCCGCTTCGCCCGTAAAGCCCCGGGCAAAATTGTTCAGCCAGCCGCCGGTGCAGCAAATTTGCGCGCCGGGAATATTGTCCAAACAATCCAGGGCTAATTGGGCGCTGTTGGTCAGGATTTTCAGGTTGTTCTTCTTATTGAGAAAGCGCACCATGTGCGCCACGGTGCTGGTGCAGTCCAGGGAAATGTGCATATCATCCCGGACCAGTTTGGCAGCCAGCTTGCCGATAATGCTTTTCTCCGCCTTGTTTTCAAAGTTGCGTATGGTATAAGGTATCTCGCTGGTCTGATGCTCGATGAGCATGGCTCCGCCATAGGTACGGCGAAGCAGGCCTTCCTTTTCCAATTCCGCAAAATCCCGGCGGATAGTGGAGGGGCTGACGCCGTACTGCCTGGACAGCTGGCTGACCAGCACGGCCTTTTTCAGCCTAAGTTCCTTCAATATATCATCTACACGCTCTATGTTCAGCATCCGCTTGACGCCTCCTGCTCATTCATACACGTTTTTGAGCAAAACATCCTTGTTTTCTGCACGGTTCTGCTCAATGTATATGGTACCACAGCAGGCTGTAACTGTAAACAGAGGGGGCTTCCCGTTTCAGCAGGTTACATCCTGGCATCGATGATGTGAATCAGCCGGCGTTTGGCATAGGTGTAGGTGCTTAGCTGACGGTAATCCGAATCCAGCGTATGCGTGGCGATATAAATGTTTTCCGGTGCCGGCGGGTCGCCCGCCTCCACGATGAACAATGAGTGGGTAAAGCGGTACCCATCGGCGCTTAGCTGGATTATGTCCGCGATCATGGCCTGATCCAGGGGAAGCTCCTGGCCATACGGGCCCGCACCTTTGTTTTTCGTGAGGAAGTTGTACAAAAACTGGACCCCCGTCCATGAGGGGGCCCGGTTGTTAAGTGATATATAGTACCATCCCGTGTTCGGGGTATAATTCATCACGCCGCATCCGGCGAAAAGGCATTGGGAATTAAAATTGGTGCAGTCGCCGCCGATGTTATGAAAATCATAATACCTCGGATTCCGTCGGTAAGCCCACTCATGGGCATAAGCGACTGCCTTTTCCCTGTCATACAGCATGGCACGCCCTCCCAACTGGAGGATTTGCCACAGTCTATGAAAAGCTACTCCCGGATATACAATTCGCCCGTTTTATCCACATCCACGGTGAGATTTTGGCCTGCATGCACATCACCCTGGATGAGCCTTCGGGCCACCAGCGTTTCCACCCGGCTTTGCAAAAAGCGTTTCAGCGGCCGTGCGCCGTATACGGGATCAAAGCCTCTCTCGATCACCATTTCCTTTGCCGCGTCGGTCAGCGTGATGGTGATTTGCCTGTCATCCAGCCGTTTTTGCAAATTGCTCAAAAGCAGCGTGACAATACGTCCGATCTCTTCCTTGGTGAGCGGCTTGTAGAACACAATCTCGTCAATGCGGTTCAAAAATTCCGGACGGAACTGCATCCTGAGAAGCATTTCCACCCGCCGGCGGGCGTCTTCTGAAATCCTTCCATCCGCGCCAATGCCCTCCAAGATGTCGGAAGAACCCAGGTTGCTGGTCATGATCAGGATGGTGTTCTTGAAATCTACCGTCCGGCCCTGGGAGTCGGTGATGCGCCCGTCGTCCAGTACCTGCAACAGCACATTAAACACTTCGGGATGGGCTTTTTCCACCTCGTCAAAGAGCACTACGGAATAGGGCTTGCGGCGTACGGCTTCGGTCAATTGCCCGCCCTCATCGTAGCCCACGTAGCCCGGAGGCGCGCCGATCAGGCGGGATACGGAGAATTTCTCCATGTACTCCGACATGTCGATGCGAACCAGGTTTTTTTCCTCATCAAACAACGCCTGGGCCAGCGCCTTGGCCAGCTCCGTCTTGCCCACGCCCGTGGGGCCCAGGAACAGGAAAGAACCGATGGGCCTGTTGGGATCGGAAATACCCGCCCGGCTTCGCAGGATGGCTTCCGAAACCTTCTGCACAGCCTCTTCCTGGCCGATCACCCGCTGATGCAGTATGTCCGGCAGGTGCAGCAGCTTCTCCCGCTCACCTTCCACCAGCTTTTGCACGGGGATGCCCGTCCAGCGGGCCACGATGCGGGCTATCTCTTCCTCTGTAACTTTGTCGCGCAGCAGGCTCTGGCCATTTTTATTTTTTTCGGCAATAGCTTCCTCAGCCTTGAGTTCCTTTTGCAACCTTGGCAGCTCGCCGTATTTCAGTTCCGCGGCCTTGTTCAGGTCATAATTCCGCTCCGCCTTTTCTATTTCAGCCCCCAGGCGCTCAATGTCTTCCCTCAGTTTTTGCACCCTTACAATGGCCGCCTTTTCATTGTCCCACTTGGCCTTTAATTGGGCAAACTCCGCTCCCATGTCGGAAAGCTCCTTCTGCAAATGCAGCAGGCGCTCCCGGGCCATGTTATCCTCGTCCGCTTCTTTTTTCAGGGCGGCTTCCTCAATTTCCAGCTGCATGATCTTGCGGGAAATTTCGTCCAGCTCCACCGGCAGGCTGTCGATTTCCGTGCGGATCATGGCGCAGGCTTCGTCAATCAGGTCAATGGCCTTGTCGGGCAGGAACCGGTCGGTGATATAGCGGTTGGATAGCGTGGCGGCGGCGATCAGCGCGCCATCCTGGATCTTCACGCCGTGGAACACCTCATAGCGTTCTTCCAGGCCGCGCAGGATGGAAATGGTATCCTCCACCGTGGGCTCATTCACCATTACGGGCTGGAAGCGGCGCTCCAAGGCGGCATCCTTCTCAATATATTTGCGGTACTCATCCAATGTAGTTGCGCCTATGCAGTGCAGCTCGCCCCTGGCCAGCATGGGCTTAAGCAGGTTGCCGGCGTCCATGGCGCCTTCCGCCTTGCCGGCACCGACGATGTTATGCAGCTCATCGATAAAAAGAAGGGTCTTGCCTTCGCTTTTTTTGATCTCCTCCAGCACAGCCTTTAAGCGCTCCTCAAACTCGCCCCGGAATTTGGCGCCGGCGATAAGGCTGCCCATGTCCAGGGAAAAGAGCCTGCGATCCTTGAGGCTTTCCGGTACGTCGCCCCGCACGATGCGGATGGCAAGGCCTTCGGCGATGGCCGTTTTACCCACGCCGGGCTCGCCGATGAGCACGGGGTTGTTCTTTGTTTTGCGGGAGAGGATGCGGATCACGTTGCGGATCTCGCTGTCCCGGCCGATCACTGGATCCAGCTTTTGCGCCCGGGCCAGCGCCGTCAGGTCGGCGCCGTACTTTGCCAGCGCATCGTACGTGTTTTCCGGGGTGTCGCTGGTCACACGTGCCGCACCGCGCACGGTGGACAGCGCCTTCAGAAAGGCGTCCTTTTTGACCTGGAAACGGTCGAATATAGGCTTTACCAGCCGGTCAGGCCTTTCCATCAGGCCCAGCCACACGTGCTCCACCGACAGGTATTCATCCTTCATCTGGGCAGCCTGCTGTTCGCCGGCCAGCAGCGCCCTTTCCACATCCGCGGAAACATAGACCTTGTCAGGCTCCCGGCCCGGCCCGGAGACTTTGGGGATCCGGCTCACCGCCTCCTCCATAGCGCTTGCCAGCAGGCTGCCATCGATGTTCATCTTGCTCAGCAATTGGGGGATCAGCCCTTCCGGCTGGGCCAGGAGGGCATAACAAAGGTGAACCTGTTCCACCTGTACATTTTGATAGGTAAGGGCGGTATGCTGGGCCTCTTTCAGCGCTTCCATCGTTTTTTGCGTAAACTTGCTGGTGTTCATATAAGTACCTCCCTCACGGGCTTTATTTGACTATCTTTGACCTTTTTATTGTAATCGATCCATCCATAATGTCAAGACCTTTCCAAACATTTTTTGAGGAGCAATACGGGAAGGAGCCATTGACGCGCAGGTTTTTCCAGTTGTATGATACAAAGGAAGGGATGGTGCGTTACATGCTGTATGAACAAAAGATTTGGGTGGGGACAGCCGGGGAACCGGTTTTTCTGCTGCCCAAAATGGCTAACCGGCATGGTCTGATCGCCGGGGCAACAGGCACCGGGAAAACCGTTACTTTAAAGGTGATGGCGGAAGGGTTTTCCCAGATGGGTGTCCCTGTGTTTGTCAGCGATGTGAAGGGCGACCTTGCCGGTCTCACGCGCCCGGGCGAGCACTCCGAAGCTATTGCCCAACGGCTGATGGAAACAGGCATTTCGAACTTTTCCCACAAAGGTTTCCCGGTAGTGTTCTGGGATGTATATGGCGAGCAGGGCCATCCTTTGCGTGCCACGGTGAGCGAGATGGGGCCGCTGCTTTTATCCCGGATGCTGAACCTTAACGAAACGCAATCAGGTGTGCTGAACATACTGTTCAGGGTGGCCGATGATCAGGGCCTGCCGCTGCTGGATATCCGTGACCTGAAGGCCATGCTGGCCTATGTGGGTGAGCACGCCGGGGAATATACGCTGGAATACGGCAACGTATCCAAGCCGACCATAGGAGCCATCCAGCGGGCCATTGCCATTCTGGAAGACCAGGGCGGGGATGTGTTCTTCGGCGAACCCGCCTTTGACATTGATGACTGGATGCATACAGACGAGGAAGGTCTGGGGAACATCAACATTCTGGCTGCGGACAAGTTATTTTTGAAGCCTGCCATGTATGCCACCTTCCTTTTATG
>JAEZJP010000266.1 GCA_023415715.1 Bacillota bacterium | reverse complement strand
CGCATGGGCATCGGTTTTGAAAAGCTGGACAGGAACGTGTTCGACCCTGAGAAGGCGTACGACAAGGTGGCGGCCATCGGCGTGAAATGGGTGCGCATTCAAAGCGGCTGGGCGCGTACCGAAAAGGAAAAAGGCGTTTACGATTTTGCTTGGCTGGACCGCATTGTGGATGAATTGCGGGTGCGGGGGCTGACGCCCTGGATCGACCTGTGCTACGGAAACGGCTTGTACACACCGGAAGCAAATCATTATTTCGGTGCGGTAGGCTGCGTGCCCAACAATAGCGAAGAAGCCCTTCAGGCCTGGCAGGATTATGTGTACGCGCTGGTTAACCATTATCGCGGCAAGGTGTCCTGCTATGAGGTGTGGAACGAGCCGGATGGCAAATGGTGTTGGAAAAAAGGCCCCGATGGAAAAGAATACGGGCGTTTTGTATTAGGCACTGCCAAGGCAGTGAAGAAAGCCGATGAAAGCGCTCAGGTGTTTGGCGGTGTCCTTTACTCGAGGGACTTAAAGTTTGTAGACGATGCGCTGGCCGCCGGAATGGCCGGCTGCATCGACGCGCTGACCTTCCACGAATACACGCCTTCAGAAGTGACTTTACAGGAGCGGGTGGACGCGCTTAGGGCCCTGTGCGCCGCGTATAACCCCAAAATCAAGATCATTCAGGGCGAATCGGGCTCCCAATCCGACAGCCGCGGCGCAGGCGCTATGCACGGCGCAGCCTGGACGCCGAGAAGGCAGGCCAAGCAGCTGTTGCGCCATGGGGTGGCGGACCTAATTAGCCGCGTGGAGTTCACAAGCTATTTTTCCTGCATGGATATGATCGAAGCGCTCAACGGAACAAACGACAACAAATCCAGCTATCTGGATTACGGTTACTTTGGCGTTCTTGGAGCGGACTTTGACGAGAATGGCTTTGCCAGCGGCGAATATACACCCAAGCCCTCCTATTATGCCTATCAAAACCTGTGCGCTATGATGGCCGAATCGCCGGAACTTGTAACGCTGCCTGTGCTGATGCGCAAAGAGCCTTCCTCCCGGCTGCTGGGGGAAGATTACTACGACCTGCATATGTTCCGCGCGGGCTTTAAGCGCCCAAACGGAAGCACGGCGTTTGCTTACTGGCATCCGGCGGATTTATTGACCACTGAGTTTGAGTCCACCGTAACCTTCCAGGTCGCAGGGCAGTCAAAAGACATCCATTTGGTGGACCCTATGGATGGTTACGTGTATGCGCTGCCGGAGAGCATGGTGGAGCGCCAGAGCGAAAACTGCGTGATATTGCGCAACCTGCCTATCCGCGATTACCCACTTTTCCTCACTTTCGGCGACTTTATCCAATTTAATACTTTATATTAATGTTAGCATTAATATTATTGCAAAGGAGAGGAACGCCTCTTGAGCTTTATGTTCCACCCGTACCCCTACGCAGATCCCAAGGCGGTCAACCATGTTTTTCCTGACGCCGGTGTGCCTGAATCCATGATCAGGGGCGCATTGAATGTGGCGAAAGCCATTGCCGGGCTGGCCGTTCATGGGAAGGCCAAAATAGGTATTGACGGTTATCCTGGCATGCAGTTTTCCGTGCTGTCGCAGATTTTGTCCCAGCAGCTGAACAGGGACGCCCGGATCATCGATGCGCGGTCCCTGCTGCTAGACAGGGATGTCATCCTCGAAAAGATCGCCCCCTGCCTGCCGGAGGATAGGGAACTCGATCCTGTTCTGCTGTACGGCAAGCGTTTTGACGGGGAATATTGCGACTTGCAGGATAAGCAGAAGGTTGCCAAGCTTAAAAGGGAATTGTCCGGTCAGGGGATCATGATCGTCATTGGCGAAGGCGCGCTTTGCAGGGAGCTTCGCGATGCTTATGATCTTCGCCTGTGGGCGGATATCACTCCCCGCCAGGCTGCGCTGAATTTTAAATACGGCCTTGCCTGCAACCTTGGGGAAAAGGATGCGCTGCCCTACAGTGCCATGATGCGCCGTAACTATTATGTGGATTTTGAGTTGGCGCTGGAGAGCCGCTGGTCTTTGATACGGGAAAACAAGCTGGATTACTATCTTTCCGCCGACGACCCGAAAAATATGGTCCTGATCCCTTATGACAAGCTATGCCTCCTTTTCGATGCCTTGCGCAAAAGCCCCTTCCGCTGCCGCCCGGTCTATCTGGAGGGCGTGTGGGGCGGATTCTATATCAAGAGGCTGCGGCACCTTCCGGACGCCATGCGCAACTGTGCCTGGGTGTTCGACATGATCCCCATGGAAGTGTCCCTGGTAGCGGATATGGACGGAAAGCAGCTGGAGGTGCCCTTCTTCACCTTTGTGCAGCAGCAGGGTGAAAAACTGCTGGGCAAGGCCGCATTTGAACAATTTGGCGGGTATTTTCCCATCCGCTTTAATTATGACGATACCTTCCACTCCAGCGGCAACATGTCCATACAATGCCATCCCCACGCGGAATATGTGGTGCCCAATCATAGGGAACTGGGGCGCCAGGACGAGAGCTACTACGTATGTGTGGCGGGTGAGGGAGCAAAGACATATCTGGGCTTTCATGAGGCGGACAGCTGCGAAAAGTTTTTATGCGCCGCGGAATGCTCCCAGGAGACAGGCGAAAATATCAATTATCAGCAATATTTGAACGCCGTGGAATCCAAGCCTGGCGTACAGGTGATGATTCCCGCAGGAACGATCCATGCATCCGGGCAGAACCAGGTGATTCTGGAGATCGGAAGTTTGACCGTTGGAAGCTACACCTATAAACTGTACGATTATCAAAGGATAGATCCGCAGACAGGTCTTCCCAGGCCTATCCATTTGAAGATGGGGCGGCAGGTGCTCCGGGCAGAACGTACCACACAGTGGGTGAAAGACAATCTTGTCAACCACGGCGGCGTCATCCGCGAGGGTGCTGACTTTACGGAAACCGTGGTGGGGGAGCATGACCTGCTTTATTTCTCGCTTCGCACGCTGAAATTTGAAAAGGAAATACCAGACGATACCAGGGGACTATTCCATGTGCTGGCGCTTACGGAAGGCGAACGCGTAAGGGTGGAATCGATAGGTGACCCAACCCGCGGGTTTGTATTTGATTATCTGGAAATTGTGGTAGTGCCGGCGGATTTCGGCCCATACCGCATTGTGAATCTTGGTGTGGGCCCTGTGACGGTGCACAAGACGCTTTTGAAAGATGGATTCCAAAATGCCTGACTGCATGCTGGCTCTGGACGTGGGGGGAACCTCCATCAAGCTGGCGCTGATTGATAGCTGCGGCCTGCCGCTGCGTGGCACCACCGGCCAGATGGATTTTCGGTCCGACGGCACAAGTGCGGAGATACTGGATGCCTTTTCACGGGCCGCGTCTTTCGGCTTGCAAAGGGCTAAAGAAACGGGAT
This sequence comes from Bacillota bacterium, assembly GCA_023415715.1. Classification (GTDB taxonomy): domain Bacteria; phylum Bacillota; class Clostridia; order Christensenellales; family Aristaeellaceae; genus JAEWAH01. Next base: position 2,801 of record JAEZJP010000266.1, on the reverse strand, counting down.
ATGCAATATCCGGCTGCGGCATCGCTTTTCCCGGTCCCTTTGATTACGATTTGGGTATCAGCCGCATGACCCATAAGATGCAGGCCATTGCGGGCATTCCCCTTACCCCGGTACTTAAGAATGTGCTCGGTGACATGCCGGTACGATACCTGCATGACAGCACTGCCTATCTGATCGGGGAGGCCGCATGCGGTGCGGCAAGCAATGCGGTTTCTCCTGCCTGCGTGATGCTGGGAACAGGCTTCGGGTTTGCGTATATGAGAAATGGGCGTGTCCGCGTGGGATACGACCAGCGGCCTCACGTCATTCTATGGAACGCACCTTTTAAGGATGGGATCGTGGAGGATTACGTGTCCCGCCGCGCCATAAGGGAAAGGTTTGCAAAGGCTGCGGGGTCGGAAGTTCCGCCGGATGTGAAGGAAATTGCCGCTATGGCTTTCAAGGGCAGCGAGGCAGCGCTTGATACCTTCCGAGTGACGGGGGAATTGCTTGCAGATATACTGCGCCCGGTGCTTGTCAGCCTTGACTGTGATCTTTTGGCAATCGGAGGACAGATCGCAAGAAGCGCCGAATTGTATCTACATACGGTTCAGGCAGGGTTGCATATTCCCGTCCGTGTGGCGGAGCATTTGGATGACGCGGCACTTATCGGCGCGGCACGGTATTGTGCAAGGGATAAGGAAGCAAGCGTTACGGAGGCTGTGCGATGAAAACGATGCTGCTTCTAAAGGAATCATTGGACCGGCTTTCTCCCACCGAGCGGCGTGTGGCGGAGCATATCCTTTCGCTTGGCGACAAACTTCTAAAGACGCCTATCGGTGAAATAGCGGAAGCCTGCGGCACTGGAAAATCGGTGGTGGTGCAGGCGTGCAAGAAAGCCGGCTACAAGGGTTTCAAGGATCTGTGCAACGCGTACAGCGCATCAAGCGCGTCAAGCCATTTTGAAGCAACGCATACATATATCGATATCTATCCCGGCGTTCCAGAAGAAGATATATGCCGCATCGTCACCCACAATGTGATCCAGGCTGTTGAAGGCACGCTGGAGCTGATCAACGTGGCAGAATTGCGCCGTGCAGCGGATGCAGTGCTGAATGCCCGCCGAATTCTGCTCTTGGGCGCCGGCGGCAGCGGGACGGTTGCCCAGGATACGTATCACAAGATGCAGCGCATAGGCCTTGATGCCCAATTTACTCCCGATGTACATTGCCAGCAGCTTGCCACCATAACGCTGAATGAAAAGGACTGCGTGATTGCTTTTTCTTACAGCGGTCAGACGGTCAACATACTGGAAGCGGCGGAGCTGGCGCGGGAACAGGGGGCCACGATCATCGCCGTCACGCACATCGGCGACAACGCGCTGGGCAACATGGCGGATATCCGCATCAACGTGGCCGGCGGGGAATCCATGATGCGCACCGGTGCGCTTACATCCCGCCAGTCCATGCTGACCGCCATGGATATGCTCACCACCTGCGTGGCCAGCCGGAATTATGACAAGACCATACAGTACCTGGAGAGCGCTACGGAGATCAGCCGCAAGCTGCGTACCAACAAGCATTAAGCGTTCGGTATTCATTACACTCACTTCCACAGGATACAGTTCCAAGTCGGGTATGGCTAAGGCTTATACTTACTGCATACAGATAACAAAAAAGGAGCTACGGTGATGGACAATATGAAAAAGGTAACCATCCTGAACTCACCGCTGGCCAGGAAACGTGTGACCAACCGCATCTGGCGCAACCGGTATATTTACCTCATGGTCATCCCCGTGGTGGTATATTTGGTGCTGCTAAGGTATTTGCCCCTGTGGTTTTTGCGCAGCTCCTTATATGACTATAAGCTGCTGAAAGGGTTTAACAGCAAATTCGTGGGCCTTGACAACTTTGCCCGCCTGTTCTCCGATCCAAACCTTATGACTTACATCGGCAACACGCTCAAGCTGAACTTAAGCGCGCTGATATTCCTGTTTCCCGCGCCTATGATTTTTGCCATACTGCTCAACGAGCTGGTAAGGCCCAGATTCAAAAAGACCGTGCAGACCATCAGCTATCTTCCGCACTTTGTTTCCACCGTGGTGCTCGTTTCCACCATCCGCACACTGATTTCCCCCAGCATCGGTACCCTGGCGGCTATATCCAAGCTGATGGGCTATGCCCCCGTGGACTATTTAAGCAAGCCTGAATACTTTGTGGCCATCAATGTTATCTCCGGTTTCTGGCAGTCGGTAGGCTGGGAGGCCGTCATCTATGTGGCGGCATTGGCCGGTATTGATCAGGGCTTGTATGAAGCGGCGCGCATTGACGGCGCGAACCGCTGGAAGCAGACGCTGCATGTAACGCTTCCTGCGCTGTCCACCACCTTCGTGCTTCTTCTCATCATGCAGGTGGGGCGCATGCTCAACATCAACTTTGAAAAGATATACCTTCTGCAAAACAACTTGAACATTGCCGCATCCGAGATGCTGCCAACCTTTGTATACAAAACGGGTATGGAGAGCCGGAAGTATGGCTATGCGACCGCCGCAGGACTGTTCAATTCCGTCTGCAGCGTGCTGCTGGTCATCGGAGCCAACTTTGTAAGCAAGCGTGTTTCGGAGACCTCACTGTTTTAGGAAAGGAGGAAAAGCAAATGGCACAGGTTACGGTCAGGGAACAAAAACGGATCCATGGTTTCATCCGCCGCTCCCGCGGCGAAAAAATATTCGCCGCATGCAACGCTATTTTCATGGTGATCATGCTTTGCATTTTCCTCTATCCTCTTTTAAACATGGTTTCCATATCCATGAGCAACCAGTT
>JAEZJP010000201.1 GCA_023415715.1 Bacillota bacterium | reverse complement strand
AGCATGGGGATGAATATGACCCAGGTATAAAAGGATTTCAGCCGGAAATTGGGGCGGGACAGCGAATAACCCATGGCAGTGTTCAAAAAAAGGCCGATAAGCGTGCCGATGGTTGTTACCGATACGGAAATGAGCAGCGCGCTAAAAATCATTTCATGCTCATTCCACAAAAACTCGTAGGCACGGCCCGAGAGCTTGACGGGTATGAAGCTGTAGCCTACCTGCCTGATGGATTCTTCCGATGAAATGGAGATCATGAACACAAAAATGACGGGAAGGATGCACAAAGCGGCAAGCAGCGTAAACAATAGGTTGAAAGACAGGTTTGTGCCGGGTTTGACGCGGTTCATGCGTGAGGGGCCACTTTGGGTGCGTTTCTCCGCCGTTTCCATAGCTTTATCTCCTTTCCATTAAAATACGGCGCTGTCCTTATCGATCTTTGATACGATGAAGTTGGCCAGCAGGATGGTAATGCAGCAGGCAACGGACTGGAACATGGAAGCCGCCGCCGTTTTGCCGATGGGCGCATTGCTTTGCAGCGCCATATACACATAGGTATCAAAGGTGGAGGCCACCTTGTAAAGCGAGTTGGGCACGCCCTGCGTCACCTGGTAGAACAGGCCGAAATCGGAATAGAAGATTCGGCCGACACTTAAGATGAACATGACAATGACGATCATTTTCAGCATCGGCAGCGTGATGAACCTTGCCTGCTGCCACTTGCTGGCGCCATCCAGCATGGCGGCCTCATACAGCGTCTGGTCGATGCCCGTAATGCTGGCCAGGTACACCACCATGCTGTAGCCAACGCTTTTCCACATGGACAGGAAGGTGAAAAAGAAGGGCCAATGCTGGGGCGAGGCATACCAATTGACCTTTTCCCCGCCAAACAGCTTCACGATGGAATTGAGTAGCCCCCTGTCCGTATTCAGGAAAGCGAACACGAAATAACTGACGACCACCCACGACAAAAAGTGGGGGAAGAACATCAAGGTCTGGTAGACCTTGGATTTGCGCCTGGAGTAGATCTCACTTATGATCACCGCCAGGGTGACGGGGATGAGGGTGCCAAGAATAATAAACACCACGTTGTACAAAAGCGTGTTGCGCAGCAGCATCAAAAAGGAATTGTTCTTTATAAAAAAAGTGAAGTTGTTAAAGCCTGCCCAATCGCTGTTCACCAGGTTGTAAATAAAGCTCTGCTTGGGGAAGATGCGGTAATCCTTGAAGGCGATCAGCAGCCCGAACATGGGAAGATAGCAAAACAGCGCATACCACACGAACGTGGGCAGCCCCAGAAGCCCAAGTTCCGTATCTTCAGCTGTCCATTTTTTCTTCCGGGTTTTGTAAGGAAGAACGGATGATGCGCTAGTCCTTTCCTGCTTTTTTCCCAGCATTGTGCTCCCGCCCCGCCTTCTGTGATGTTAACAAGAGTTAACATAATACGTCAACATTGTACCGTACACGATGATGAGTTAACATTTGTCACTTGCCATTGTTTGAAAGTATAGCATGGTATTAACGGGTTTGCAATAGGGTAAACAGAAATTATTTTAAAATATGGTGAAATCTGATATTAACTTGTCAGCTGTTTCCTGGTGTGGTAAATTTATGTTAGTTAACAATGTTAATCTCAATGTTGACTTTTCATGATGGATGTAGTATGCTTGTCTCATTCGTTTGAAGCGGGGGAAACAAATGGGAAAAGTGACGATGCAGGATCTGGCTGATGCCGTCCGAGTATCCAGGATCACGGTATGGAAGGCACTCAACAACCGTCCCGGCGTATCCGATGAGATGCGCCTTGAAATCCAGCGCAAGGCTGCCGAACTGAAATATTCCCCGGCCGCGCCTGCCCCTGCAAAAACGGCGGCGGACCGCACTTTTTCCATTGTGGTTTCGCGCCCGGAATCATCCTCCTTCTGGATGCAGATCATTCATCATATCGCCAAAGAGCTTGCCATACACGGCATCAACATGATGTATACCTATATGCCAACCGCCTATCATGAAGGCTATACCCTTCCGTCGTCGCTGAACGCGGAATCGGTGGACGGCTTCATTGTGCTGAATGTGTATAATGAAAACCTTTTGCGGCTTTTGACTGCGCAGCCGCTGCCCAAGGTATTTTTGGATACCGTTCCTTCCATTGCGCCTAAGGATCTAAACGGCGACCTGGTGATTTTGGAAGGGCGCGCCCGCGTTTGCGAAATCACGTCAAAGCTGCTTGCCACAGGAAGGAAAAAACTTGGCTTTATCGGGGATGTCAACTATGCCAAGACGAACTATGACCGGTATCAAGGGTTTTTGGACGCCCATAAGGTGCAGCATATCGCCGTGGATCCCGCGCTTTGCATGACGGGCCCCATCGGCCTTCGCAGCCACTTTGAAGAGATCAGCGGCTTTTTGTCGGGGCTTAATGCGCTGCCAGATGCTTTCGTATGCCCCAGCGATTTTATCGCCCACTTCATCAGCCGGTATCTGAACGAAACAGGGCGCAAGCCTCCGGAAGGCTTTGTCTTGACCGGGTTTGACAACAACCCGGAATACGCCAATATCGCGGGACAGATCACCACCGTGAACGTGGAGACCGCCATGCTGGGCAAAAGCCTGGCCCGCAAGCTGATGTTCCACGCGGATTACCCCGACGCGCCCTATGAGGTCACCTATGTGGGTACGGATATACTGTACCGGGGCGGGTTGGGAAACGCGTGACACCTCACGGAGGAAGCGCCATGCAGCTCTATCAGGATAAAACGCGCTCACCCACGGAGCGCGCAAGGGATCTTTGTTCCCGCCTTACGCTAAATGAAAAGGTGGGCCAGCTCAACCAGCGGCTTCACGGCTTCAATAGCTATATTCGAAACGGCAATGAGCTTGAGCCAAGCGAAGAATTTAAGGAAGAGGTTCTGCGCTTTGGCGGGCTGGGCACGTTGTACGGCCTGTACCGGGCGGACCCGTGGTCGCAAAGAACCTTTGAAACGGGCCTGGACGGGAAGCTGGCCATCAAGGCGTACAACCTGCTGCAAAACTATGTGATCAGCCATTCCC
>JAEZJP010000199.1 GCA_023415715.1 Bacillota bacterium | reverse complement strand
TTTGGCGAGGTTTGCCCTTGCGCCGAAGAACTGCATCTGCTTGCCGATGCGCATGGCGGATACGCAGCAGGCAATGCCGTAATCGTCGCCGTGTTTGGGCCGCATGAGCTCATCGTTTTCATACTGGATGGAGGAAGTTTCTATGGAAACCTGGGCACAGTAGCGTTTAAAATACTCCGGAAGACGCTGGCTCCACAAAATGGTCAGGTTGGGTTCCGGCGCCGGGCCCAGATTGGTGAGCGTATGGAGAAAGCGGTAGCTCATCTTGGTTACCATGTGCCGGCCGTCGGTGCACATGCCTCCCAGCGTTTCCGTGACCCAAGTGGGGTCTCCGCTGAACAACTGGTCATAGGAAGGCGTGCGCAAAAAGCGTACAATGCGCAGCTTCATAACGAAGTGATCCACAAACTCCTGAATCTCTTCTTCGGTATAGCGCCCGCTTTTCAGATCTTTTTCTGCATAGATATCCAAGAAAGTGGATACACGGCCCAGGCTCATGGCTGCGCCATTTTGTTCCTTCACAGCGGCCAGATAGCCAAAGTACAGCCATTGTATGGCTTCCTTGGTATCCTCCGCGGGGCGGGAAATATCAAAACCATAGGAGGCTGCCATCTCCTTAAGTTCCTGCAGAGCGCGGATCTGTTCGCTCATTTCCTCCCGCTGGCGGATTGCCGGGCTGTCCATGGTGTCAAATACATACGCCTGCTTGGCCAGCTTTTTTTGCTCGATGAGGAAAGCGGTGCCATACAAGGGAACGCGCCTGTAGTCGCCGATGATGCGGCCCCGGCCGTATGCATCGGGCAGGCCTGTAATGATGCCGCTGTGGCGGGCACGCTTCATTTCATCTGTATATACGTCAAATACGCCGTCGTTGTGTGTCTTGCGGTATTTGAAAATATTTGCAATCTCATCCGGAAGCTTGCGACCGTAGGCTTCCAGCTCGGTATAAACCAGCCGGATGCCGCCAAAGGGCATGATTGCGCGCTTTAGCGGAGCGTCCGTTTGCAAGCCCACGATTTTTTCCAGTTCTTTGTGAATGTATCCGGGCTTATGGGAGGTGATTGTGGAAATGGTTTTCTCGTCAATATCATAAACACCGCCCCGGTTATGCTCTTCACGCATCAGGGCCGAAAGCTCTTTCCAAAGCTGGCGGGTTCCTTCGGTCGGCGGCTTAAGAAAACTTTCGTCACCATCGTAAGGCGTGTAGTTGGCAACAATAAATTCCCTCGTATTGATTTCCTTTTCCAGAATACTCATCCATTCTTCCTCTTTCTTCATCACATATGGGCGGTTACTTCTATATTCTACTAAAGTAATGCATACCATGCCGTGACGGAAATCACATTTCCCAGCCATGCTTGACTGAAAATGCATTTCTCCGTATAGTATACCATGAGACGAAAGGGAGGAAAGCTATGAATTGCAATTTGGACTGTGACGAATGCCTGCAAGAATTATGCATGCACAAGGTGCCCCTTTTCGCTTCGCTCAGCCATGAGGAGCTAAAGACCATGGCGAATCATATGGTGTGCTGTACTTATGAAAAGGGGGAGCGGCTGCTTAACCAGGGGGATGTGCCGCAGTCGTTCACCGTGATCCTGGAAGGAAGAGCCAAAGTATGTACCGTTACGCCCGATGGCCGTGAGAAAATACTGACGATCCTATCAGCCAATGATTATTTTGGAGAACTGCACCTGTTCGGCATGAAACAAGCCACCTGTTCTGTAGAAGCGCTCCAATATGTAAAAGCATGGTCGTTTTCAAGGCACCATTTCAGGGAACTGCTGACCGCATACCCTACGATGGCAGTTCATCTGGTGGAGGAATTGGGGAACCGCGTAATTCAATTGGAGAATGTGCTGCAAAGCTCCATGAATGGCCGGGTGGATGCCAGAATTGCCGCGCTCTTGTTGGAGTTTTCTCAAAAATACACAGTATATGGTCCCGATGGCCCTGAAATTTCACTGCCGCTAAGCAGGGAAGGCATGGCCAACTACCTAGGCATTGCCAGGGAGACCATGAGCCGGAAGCTGAAACAACTGGAGGCAGGCGGATTCATCGCAACCATTGGCAATAAGCGCATGCGGCTCTTAATGCCTGACCAGCTTGCGCAAATCGCCATGGGGAATGGGGAAGAGTGACAGCTCATTCGAAGCCGGAGCAACCGGCTTCGAATGAATGAAAAAATACCCCTTGCATATGCAAGGGGTATTTTCATCTGCAAGGAGCCATACAATGAACCGTTCCGTAAATACCGGCACCCTGGCAGATAGCCTTCCCAAAGGATTGGGGGATTGGATGCATCAGCCTTTTTTAAGCTCTTCCAGGCAGGTTTTGCACACCAATTTCCCCTTGTACAGGATGACATCACGGGCATCATTGCAAAAGATACAGGCCGGATGATATTTCTTGAGGATGATCTGATCACCGTCAACGAAAATCTCCAGTGTGTCCTTGATTGCGATGTCCATGGTCCTGCGCAGCTCGATGGGAATGACAATTCGACCCAGTTCGTCAAGCTTGCGGACGACGCCTGTGGACTTCATGGAATCCCTCCTTTCCGGAAGCCCCACATTAATTGAGGAACTAACAATATTCTATCTACTTTGTATGATACTGTCAATACCATTTTCAGGATTGTTTTCAAAAATGTAATTATTTATCGATTGGAGGCGGTTTCTGATGATGAATGTCATATGGGGCGGAATGATAGTTCTCGCCTTGCTTTTTGGTCTATTCGGAGGAATTGTTGAACAATTAAATGATTCAATGATTCAGGGAGCAGTGGAAGCTGTTTCCATAATCTTGAAAATGGCCGGCGGATTTGCGGTATGGTGCGGACTGATGGAAGTATTAAAACGCATTGGAGCGGTGGAAGGGCTCACAAAACTGCTTCGGCCGGTGCTAAACTTCCTGTTTCCCGACATAAAACGACAAGATACGCTAAGAAGCATAACCATGAATCTTTCGGCAAACATGCTTGGCTTGGGCAATGCAGCAACCCCCATGGGGGTGAAAGCCATGGGACTGCTTTCCCAGGAAAATGGGAATTTGGAAACGGCCAGCAGGGCCATGTGTATGTTTCTGGTGCTCAATGCATCCAGCGTGCAGCTCTTCCCAGGCACTGTGATGACGCTGCGGATGGTGATGGGCTCCTCAAACCCTGGTGCCGTGATCCTGCCAACATTGATCGCAACAGCCGCTTCCGCCGCCTCAGGTATCATATGCTGCCTATTACTTGCGGGGCGGGGGAAGGACAGTATGAATGGATAGCTGGGTGCTGCCTGGTATTATTTTATTGATTGTAGGAACCGGCCTTATAAAAGGTGTCCCTGTGTATGACGCGTTCATCGAGGGTGCCAAGGAAGGGCTCAAGACGGCTGTCACCATACTGCCTTATATGATCGCCATGCTTTCAGCCATTGTATTGATGCAGCGCTCAGGATTCCTTTCCAGCCTGACGCAGCTATTAATGCCCGTATTTTCGTTCCTTGGCATTCCCGAAAGCGTAGCGCCCCTGATGCTCCTACGACCATTCAGCGGTTCAGCTTCCCTTGCGATGCTGCAAAACATACTGGAAACGCAGGGGCCGGATTCCAGGGCCGGGCTGGTGGCAAGCACGCTGATGGGCTCCACCGAAACAATATTCTACACCTGCGGGCTGTATTTGGGTGCTGCGGGCGTAAAAAAAAGCCGCTATGCCATACCCGCTGCCTTGATCGCCTGGCTGGTGGGAAGTGTAGTTGCCGGATTGTTTTACTATTGACGCCTTCCTTATGCAAAAGGATTGACTTTCCTTGCCTTCCTGCATATAATAGGCGTATTCCAAACGCATGCGAGGAAGGGAAGAGTACTGCTTTTAAGGATGTCAAGAGAGCCGCGCAAGGTGAGAGGCGGCCATCCTTTAGGCGGGAACATGGCCCCGGAGCATCGCGGCCGAAAAATGAAGCCGCGTCGGGTTGCGCCGATATCCGCCAATGAAGTTACAAATCAGGGTGGTACCGCGGGTTTTACCCGCCCCTTAAACGGGGGCGGTTTTTTTATGCAAAAAAGGAGGAGGACCCATGGCACTTACGGAAAAGAAGACGTTTTATATCACCACACCCATCTACTACCCCAGCGACAATCTTCACATCGGGCATGCCTATTGCTCTGTGGCGGCTGATACCATGGCTCGTTTCAAGAAGCTGACGGGGTTTGATACGTACTTTCTGACCGGCACGGATGAGCACGGCCAGAAGATCGAGCGCAAAGCCCTGCAAAAGGGCGTGACGCCCCAGCAGTATGTGGATGAGATTGTGGCTGGCATCAAAAAGCTTTGGGCTTTGATGGATGTGAACTATAACGACTTTATCCGCACCAGCGAAGAGCGCCATGCGGTCAGCGTTCAGAAGATGTTCCGTAAGCTTTACGAGCAGGGGGACATTTACAAGAGCGAGTATGAAGGCTGTACTGCACGCCATGCGAGTCCTTCTGGACGGAACTGCAATTGAAGGATGGTATGTGCCCGGATTGCGGACGCCCTGTAGAAAAAATGAGGGAGGAAAGCTACTTTTTCAAGCTTTCCAAGTATCAGGACTGGCTGATTCAGTATATTGAGGAGCATCCCGGCTTCATCCAGCCTGTTTCACGAACAAACGAAATGCTTAACAACTTCCTGCGGCCAGGCCTATCCGATTTGTGCGTCAGCCGCACATCCATCAAATGGGGCATTCCTGTGGATTTTGATCCCAAGCACACCGTGTATGTCTGGCTGGACGCGCTTTCCAACTATATCACGGCCCTGGGCTATGGAAGTGGGGATGATACGCTTTACCGTAAGTATTGGCCGGCAGATATCCACCTAGTGGGCAAGGAGATCGTGCGCTTCCATACAATCATCTGGCCCATTATGCTCCACGCGCTTGGACTTCCGCTGCCCAAGCAGGTGTTTGGCCACGGCTGGCTGGTGCTGGATGGGGGCAAAATGAGCAAATCCGTGGGCAACGTGGTGGACCCGGTGATACTGTGCAACCGCTACGGCAGCGACGCCATCCGCTATTATCTGATGAGGGAAATGCCTTTCGGTTCCGACGGGCTGTTCACCTATGAATCTTTGCTGGGCCGGATCAACGCCGACCTGGCTAACGATCTTGGCAACCTGGTAAGCCGTACCGTTGCCATGATCGAAAAATACTTTGACGGCAAGATTCCCGCCTGCGGAAAGCTGGAGGAAATCGACATCAAACTGAAGGAACTGGCCTTGTCCATTCCGTCCACAGTGGAAAAGCAAATGGACGCGCTGCAGTTCTCTGCTGCCTTGAGCGAAGTTTGGCGGCTTGTGTCGGAATGTAACCGCTATATCGATCAGACTCAGCCTTGGGTGCTTGGCCGCACGGAGGAGGGCAAACCCCGACTGTCCACGGTATTGTATACGCTGGCGGAGTGCACCCGCTTCGTGGCTGTGCTCATCGGTCCTGTGATGCCCCAAACGCCGGCGCGTATCTTCGAGCAGATAGGGCTCGGCGACGCTTCCCTTACGATATGGGAATCATTGAAAACCTTCGGCCTCTTGCCTGCCGGTCTTCATGTACACAAGGGCGAAGCACTTTTCCCGCGCATTGACATTGCAAAGGAACTGGCGGAAGTAAGGCCTGCGCCCAAAGCAGGACAGCCTGCTAAACAAGCGGAGCCGCCGGTAGTTAGCGCCGAGAAAAAGCCTGAGCCGCAAAAAGCGGAAGAACCGGTTGTTAAGCCCGGAGAAATCACCATTGAAGATTTTGAAAAGGTCCAGCTGCGCACCGCAAGGGTCATTGCCTGTGAGCGTGTCCCCAAATCCGACAAGCTATTAAAGCTGTCCTTGAGCCTGACCACGGAGCAGCGCACCGTGGTCAGCGGAATCGCCAAGCATTACACGCCCGAGGAAATGGTAGGCAAACAGGTGGTGCTGGTGGCAAACCTGAAGCCGGCCAAGCTTCGCGGCATCGAATCCCAGGGAATGATACTTTGCGCCTCCGACGCTATGGATCAAACGCTGAAGCTTGTGACCGTGGCGGGCGACATGGAAGACGGTGCGGAGATCCGCTGATGGATACGCTGCTTTTTGATACCCACTGCCATATTGATGAGGAACGGTTCGACGAAGACCGGGACTTGGTGCTTGCAAGAATGCTGGAAAACGGCGTAGGCAATTGCGTCTGCGTGGGGTCTGATATGGAAACTTCACGCCGCTCCATAGCCTTTGCAGAAAAAACGAATGGCGTATATGCGGCGGTGGGTATCCATCCACATGAAGCGAAGTATTTCAAACTTGAAGACATCGAAACGCTCAAAGGCTGGTTTTCCCATCCCAAGGTGAAAGCGCTGGGGGAAATAGGGCTGGATTATTATTATGACCATTCACCAAGGGTCGTCCAAAAGGATGTCTGCGCTGCGCAGCTTACGCTAGGCTTCGAAGAAAACATGCCGGTAATCTTCCACGTGCGGGATGCCCACGGTGACATGCAGGATATCATGCATGCCCAGAGAGGCAAGCTGCCCAGAGGCATCCTGCACTGCTACTCGGGCAGCTGGGAATGCGCCAAAGAATATCTCAAAATGGGATTCTATCTTTCCATAGCAGGTCCGGTAACGTTCAAAAAGGCGCCCATACAATGGGTAGTGGCGCAAAACGTACCCCTTGAGCGTCTGCTCATTGAGACCGACAGCCCGTATCTTGCACCGGAACCCATGCGCGGACGGCGCAACGAGCCTGCCTTTGTACGGTATGTGGCAGAAAAGATTGCGGCCCTCCGCAATATTACGTTGGAGGAACTGACAGCGGCCACCACCCAAAACGCCAAAGACATATATCGTATCGTTTGATTGGGAAACATTTTCACACATCCTGCATATGCTTAAAAGCAAAGCGGGGTGATTGCGGTATGAAGTGGCAGTCCCAACACACA
>JAEZJP010000146.1 GCA_023415715.1 Bacillota bacterium | reverse complement strand
CGGCCGTATCGAATACGAAGGTGAAGACATCAGTTCCCTTGATACGCAGCAGATGATACAAAGGGGAATCGTTCTTGTACCGGAAGGCCGCCGTGTTTTCCCCAACCTTACCACGCTGGAAAACCTGAAGGTTGGCGCGTATACCCGCAGGGATGCTGCGGGCATCGCCAGCGATATCGAGAAGGTGTATACGCTGTTCCCCCGTCTCAAGGAACGCCACTGGCAGCTTGCCGGCACCCTTTCCGGCGGCGAACAGCAGATGCTGGCAGTAGGCCGCGCACTGATGTCCCGACCGAAGCTTCTGATGATGGATGAGCCCTCCCTGGGCCTTGCTCCCCTTGTGGTGCGGGATATCTTTCAGACGGTACTTACGCTGCACGGGGAAGGCATCACCATTCTTCTGGTGGAGCAAAACGCCAACGCTGCGCTCAAAATCGCCGATCAGGGCTATGTGCTGGAAACAGGCCGCATCACCATAACCGGCACCGGCAAGGAGCTGCTGGAAAACCCGAAGGTACGGGAGGCGTACCTGGGACGGGCCAGTACGAAGTGACCACCTACCCGCATTGGAACAGAATGCGGTTGATTTGCAAATTTTCTTCTCAGAAAACGTGCATGAATCCATATGAAAGAAGGCTTTTCATATCAGCATTTTGCCTGTTTTGTTTGTTGGGCATGGGTCCCCCACAAATGCAATTGAGAATAATGCTTTTACGGCCAATTGGCGGCGCTTGGGTGAAGAAATGGCAAAGCCAAAGGCAATCCTGGCAATATCAGCGCACTGGTACACCCGGGGAACCAAAACTTCTGATGTCATAAAGCCACGGATGGTCTATGACATGTACGGGTTCGACGAAAAGCTGTATCGGGTTCGGTATGATGCACCCGGTGCACCGGAATTAGTGCCGCAAATTCAATCACTTGTTCCAAGAAACGTACAGATTGATAATCAATGGGGCATCGACCATGGCACATGGTCCGTACTTACGCACATGTTTCCCAAGGCGGATATACCTCTTGTGCAACTTAGCGTCGATCTGGAGGCGCCACCGGAAGTACACTATCAAATTGGCCGATCGCTTCAGCCCCTGCGAAACCAAGGTGTGCTTATTTTAGGGAGCGGGAATGTGGTGCATAATCTGCACCGCATATCATGGGATATGAAGGATGGATATCCCTGGGCCAAGGATTTTGACGGATATATCAAAGAGGCCATACTCTCAGGCCGTCATGAGGACGTCATACAATATAAGCGGGCCGGTCAATCGGCAGAGGAAGCATTTTACACGCCGGATCACTATTATCCCCTTTTGTATGCATTGGGTGCTTCTTCTGAAACAGACGGCGTAACCGTGTTCAATGAAGCCTGCGCCATGGGATCCCTATCCATGACGGGTTACGTTTTTGCATAAGATGTTGTTACTTAAGGGAGCGGCTTAATCGCCGGCTCCCTGCTTTTTATGCTTTATTGGCCGCCATACGGAAATTGCCTTAGCCGGGCACATTTCCTGGCAACAATAGCATCTGATACACTTTTTGTAATCGTACCGGGGAGCTTTATCCAGTTTTTTATCCAGAAAGATCGCCTTTCCCTCCACAGGGCAGCTTTCCACGCACATGCCGCAGCGGATGCATAGTTTGGGATCAGCAACCGGCCGCTCCCGCAAGGCAGGAATGAGGCTGGAAAGCCTTTGCGCATATCCCTTTGCACTGGAGCCCCGGAACACCTGAAAGTTGGCCTTGCCGTACAGGTCTGCAGCCTGCTGGAAGCTTATTTTCCCCTCTGGCGTGAGGATTTCTATTTCCTCCTCCCGCCATACGCCTATGCCTGCCTGCTCTCCTGCCACATTGGTAGGCACCAATGCAGGCGAAAGGTTCACCAGGCGGCAGAAAACGCTGTCCAAAGCCACAGGATCGCCGGAGAAGAGAAGAACCTTCATCTGCACGGGCGTGCCGGAGGAAGGACCGTTTCCCTCCATGGCCATTATGCCGTCCATGATGTGCAGGCGGGGCTTCAGCAGTACGTTCAGGTCAGCCACCATCCTGGCAAATCGTATGGCATCGGGATATTTGGCATGGCCCGCTCCTTTGTTAAGCCCTTGTACACAGCCGTACAGGTTTTTCACTGCACCTGTTACCCGTTCCAGGGCATGGGTCTTCATCTTGCATACGTTTATAATGGCTTCTGCCTCCAGTACGCCGCCGGCGATCACAAAATGTTTGCATATCAGGCCGTCAGGTGCGGGAGTCTTGATCCCATGCATAAAATCAGCAAGAGGGATATCAAGCGCTTGGGCTGATTGCAAAATACCGCAGCCTTCCGCTACTTTGGATACGCTGATGGAGCCTGGGCCTGGAGAATCGCCGAATGCGATATGCGGGTATCCGCAATCCCTAAGCAGCCTTCCAACCGCTCCAAACACGGCCGGATGTGTCGTCACGGCCTTTTCCGGATCCGCCCTGCCCAGCAAATTGGGCTTTAAAAGTATCTTTTCCTCTTTGGAAACGAACTTTTCAATTCCGCCCAGCAGCGATATCCCCTGGGTTACTGCCCGGTACACACTTTCTTCATTATACACAGCGCATGGTACCAGTGAAACGATACTTGTCTTTTTCTCCACCCGTCTTCCTCCCCAAGCAAATTCATGCCATGATTACAAGCTGCAACCGCTTTATGGTATTTTAGCACAATTCGCCGCCGCTTGCTATGCACGGCGCAGAGATTGTGATACAATCGAATTGGTGCTTACAAAAATCTTACAGGAAGACCGGTGTAAGTAAATAAGCTGCTTTCATTGGTTTGCGTATGATTTTTCAAGGTAATCCTGATAGAACTTATTGATATTTCCGCAGACTTCAATTTATTGATAAAGAAGAATATTAATGCGATTATTTTCAGGCAGCCGAAAATATGATCATTCCATGATGTTTACAGGCGAGGAACTTCGCAGGCTGATGATTCCCTTGCTCCTGGAGCAGCTGCTTATCGTATTCATGAGCATCATCAATTCTATGATGGTATCCTCCGTGGGCGAAGACGCCGTATCGGCTATCTCCCTGGTGGACAGCATCAATATTTTGCTGATCAACGTATTTGCCGCCTTGGCCACCGGCGGCGCCGTGGTAACTGCCCAGTACCTTGGCCGCAGGGAGCCTAACATGGCGGGTAAGGCAGCAAAGCAGCTATTGTATGTCATGCTGGCCGTTTCTCTTTTGATCAGCGGACTATCCTTTGTGTTTTACCGCAGCCTGCTGTCAGCGGTCTTTCCTAATGTAAATATGACCGTAATGGACTATTCCCGGACATATTTTCTCATTATTATTTTCAGCTTTCCCTTCCTATCCGTTTTCAACGGAGGTTCCGCCCTGCTGCGCGCAGTTGGCAATTCTCGGGCTTCTCTGAATACTACGCTGCTGATCAACCTTTTTAATGTGATCGGAAACGCGCTGTTGATCTATGTCTTCCGCCTGGGGGTGGCAGGAGCTGCTATAGCCGCGCTATCGGCAAGGATTATCGGATCGGCGATCATGCTGCGTTTGTTAAGGAATCCACATCACCCATTACTGCGAATCCCCTCTCTTTGGAAATATGAGTGGGATGGAAATATGGTAAAGCGGATCTTGGGTATAGGTATCCCCAATGGATTGGAAAACAGCTTGTTTCAGCTGGGTAAGATTTTGCTGCAAAGTCTTGTATCCTCTCTTGGCGGTGTAGCCATCGCCGCCAATGCGGTTGCAAGCAATCTGTCCGGGTTTCAAACGATTCCCGGCTCCGCTGTGGGGCTGGCGCTGATCACAGTGGTGGGCCGCTGCGCAGGCGCCGGGGAATATGGACAGGCCAAACTTTATGTCAAAAAGCTGATGGGCTTTGCCTATATTACCATGGCGCTGCTGGTTGGTGTGATCCTGGTCGCCTGCCCCTATGTGATTAATAGCTATGATCTAAGCCCTGAAACAGCAGGAAGCGTCTGGAAGCTGATTATGGTTTACACTATTGTCTGCACTTTCTTTTGGCCCTCCTCCTTTGCTCTGCCCAACGCACTCCGGGCTGCGGGGGATGTGCGGTTCACCATGGTGGTTTCCGGCCTTTCCATGCTGATATTCCGCATTGGGTTCAGCTATTTGCTGGTGCTAAGCTTCGGAATGGGCGTGATGGGAGTTTGGGTCGCCATGATGATCGACTGGGTCGCCCGCTCGGCAGCCTTCTTTGTACGGTATAGGTCCGGCCGCTGGGAGCATGGAAAGGTGCTCTGATCCAAATATGAAAAGCGCTTGGATGATGTTGCATCCAAGCGTTCTTTTATTCCTACTTCCCTTTTTCCAGTGCCAGCAGCTTTTCTTTCATAGGCAAGCCGCCACCGTAGCCCGTGAGGCTGCCGTCGGCACCGATCACCCTGTGGCAGGGGATGATCACAGGAATAGGATTACGATTGTTGGCCATTCCAACAGCCCGCGCTGCGCCAGGTTTGCCGATATCTTTGGCCAGCTTCCCGTAAGAGGATGTTTCTCCATATGGTATTTTCAAAAGAGCCTCCCATACCTGCTTTTGAAAAGCCGTGCCCTTAGGCTTAAGCGGCACATCGAAAACCGTCCGCTTTCCCTGCAGGTATTCCATAAGCTGCACGGCTGCCTTTTTCAGTGTTTCCGTTTCCTCCATGCGCATTTCGGGCGGAATAAAATCCCCAGGTAAAAACAGATTCGTTATCTTTTCGTTTTCTTCAGCGATGGCCATCCGGCCCAAGTCCATATCATATACCCACACATGCTTCATGGCGATGCTCCTTTGTAATACGCTGATATGATTATAACAGAAAAGGCAACAACTGAAAATCAAGAATGCTTTTGCTCCACAAACCACCTTGTGCCAGCCTGATAAAGATAGGTCACACGGCTGCCAATACGCACCGTGTACCGCATGCCTGCCGCATTTGCAGGGAGGCTGACGACAGGGCGGATATCCAGCACACTTTCAACGGAATAGCGGGCGCCATCGCTTAAGATAACGCAGGTGGGATGCACCGTGCCATCCTCTGAAAACCACGCCTCCACCCGTACATATGTCTTCTTCGCATCCCCTACCATGCTTTTGCCCGCTCCTGCAAATTGTTTCTTATATTTTAGCAAACATACGTTCTCTTATCAAGAACTGAATGTGTGCAAGCACAGCACGTGGCAGTGAATAATGATGATGCCGCGGGGATTTCCCGCGGCATCAATGCTTATGAGATTCTTTCCAGCATGTGAAGGATATGCTCACAGGCCATTTGATCGTGATGCTTCGCTTTTTTGATAAGGGCTACGATTTGCTTACGAACCTCTGGCCGGGCCAAGGCGCGTATGTTTTGCTCATTTTGCTCGAAACCGCCTTTGACCTTGTACATTTCTATTGCACAGCCCGCTGCTTCCCGGAATTGCTGGGCTGCCTTCTGGCACAAGTCATTGATTTCCGGATGCTTTTCCCCCAACTTCTGAATCCAGCAGGCAGCATGGGAACGGCCTTCCCCTACCATCACCTGGGCATCCGTCTGGCACATGGTGCGTTCGAACAAAATGGGCAGCACCGCGTTTTCAGGAAACTCGCGATCGTTTCCGATGGCTCCGGCCCAGGCGTCATACGCAGCCTGGCCTCCGGCATAAACACGCTTTTCCGAAGTGCCGGGATCGCAAATAGCGATCCGTTCCTTTGTCAAAACCTCCACAGCGTTTTCAAGCAGCTCCCGGGTGGAAGCAGTCTCCCCCGCTTCCTCCCCGATGGCCATTAAAAGCTTAGTGCACCCGTTTTCCCACCAGGTGCGGGTAATGAAATATCCACACTCGTGGGTTTCCCTCTCACGGTCAAATTCCGGGTTGCCCTGGAAAAAGTTCCATCCAAGCAGCGTCTCTCCGCTGTCCAGGTATCCGGTAAGGATACAGGCCTCCGGCGGACCGATAATACCCAGTGCGATTACCGGCCGGCCATGATCGATTTCATCCCGGATGAAAGCCTTGAATTGCTCTTTATTGCTTCCCTTGCGCTCAAGCATACGCACCTTGCGTCCCACTGCCTGAAAGGAACGCCGGAAGGCTTCCAGCGGGTCCTCGTAGACATATTGAATATCTACGTTGCCGCCGTCCCATCTGTCCATGTTCCAGCGCAGCCTAAACGCCGCACCGCTTACCGCCATCAGGCCGGAATAGTCTGCCTGCTGACCCATATAATTCAGGCAGGCTTTCAGGCAGGAAGGAAATGGCGTGCATTCTTCGTAGGTGTATTCCACTTTCGGAACCCCATAAAGGATGCAGCTTCCCGCTGTCTTTTCCATATCTTTCGTCATTGTCTCTGCCTCCGTATCGCAGTTTGCAGACGGAATAAGCCCATTTGCCAGGATGGCCGGGCCATAGGCGCCTGCCGCGAGTCTTTTTCGTCCCACATGGATGTTGGCTTTTCGAAAAAGGCTGGGCACTACGCCCGTTTCTCTGCGGAACGCACGGGAAAACGTATCATAGGTATCAAAACCGTATTCTCCCGCGATGTCCGTCAGGCTTTTTTCCGTGTGTGCCATGTCGAAGGC
>JAEZJP010000081.1 GCA_023415715.1 Bacillota bacterium | reverse complement strand
CTAAGCCCTGAACATCATCCCTGTCGTACCAGCGCGCAAAGAAAGGCCCCTGTGCGCAAAAAGCGACAGGAGCCCCGGGGGCTCTGTCCCCGGGACCCCTGCCAAAGGGACAGAGCCCCTTTGGAATCCCCATTTTTTATCAATCTAAAACAGCGCCTATGTAAGGGAGGCGGTGTTCACTGTATACACTGGGATATTTCTCCTAATAGTATTTCAATATGGAATGCAGGTTCAAAAAAATTCGCACCCGAAGGGTGCAACCAGTTTTTTGGCGTTTGTGGGGGGCGCGGGGGGGTGACTGAGCCGAAGCGCCGCCTGCGGCGGATGAAGCGAGGCGAGGGAATCAAGCGAAAAGAAGCAATGCGAACGGTAGTGAGCAGTGCGACTATTGAGCTTGCGGATAATCGCCGCCCCCCCGCTCCGACGGCTCAATCGTCGCATCGCTGTGCTGCCGCTGGCGATGCTCGTTTCGCTCGTTTCCTTCGCCCGCCTTATTGCCGCAACAGGCGGCAGTCGGGCTTCGGAACCTTTCTGGTTCTCTTTCGGAACGAAAGAGAACATCCCCTTGTCTCAGGCAAGTTGCTTGCAACTTGCCGAAGCAACGCTGTATAGGAGCCGTCGTAATACATCACATCTGTCAACCTCGCCGAAAGCTTCCCTCAAAGGGTAATATCCTTGATTCATGATATTACTTTACCGCACTAGCCCTTTCGCCGCACTTTCCCTTGTATGACGCGCAATGGTAGCAAAAACAAGGTTGATGAGATAATACATGACCGTAACCGTCATGTAAATGACGATGATATCCTCCGCCGTTACCATGCTGCGGTGAGCGGCGGCGATTTTGCTGGTGAAAGAAAGCTCATATGTGCCCACCACCGCGCAAAAAGAAGTATCCTTGATGGTGGTCACAAACTGGGATACCAGGGGAGAGCGGATGCGCCGGACCGCCTGGGGCACGATCACATGCCACAGGCTGCCCACCCAGCTGAAGCCCTGAGAATAGGCGGCCTCCCACTGGCCCTTTCCCACACTGTTAAGACCGCCCCGCACGATTTCCGCCACGATAGCGGAAGTAAAGATGGTCATGGCCGCAATGCCGCTCTCCAAAGGCGGAAGCCTGGTCATAAACCGCATGCTGATGATGAAAAGCGTCAGGGGAATGTTACGGACAATCTCTACATAAACGGCTGCCAACTGGCTGAACACAGGCATCTTGCTCTGCCTCAAAAGCCCCAGGATGGTGCCGAACACAAAGCTTAAAACAATCGTCGCTGCGGCAATATACAAAGTATTCAAAAGCCCCTGTCCCAAAAACGACAGGATTTTGACCGTAAACACTTTTTCAAAGGCATTCATCCAGGCGTTATCCATTGCTCATGCTCCTTTTCTCCAGCTTTCGGGCAAAAAGAGAAATGGGCAGGCAAATGGCCAAATACAAAACGCCTGTCAGAACAAAGGTTGGACCATAGATCAGCTTGTCAAAGCCCCAGGAATTCGCCGCATACATCAGCTCTCCGCCGGCAATAACGGCCATAACGGAAGAGTTCTTGATCAGGTTTACCGCCTGGTTTGTCATGGGCGGCAGACCGATTTTGACCGCCTGGGGCAGCACCACCTTGAACATGCTGCTAAGGAAGCTGAAGCCCTGGCTGGAGGCTGCCTCCATTTGGCCAAAAGGCACGGCCCGGATGGCGCTGGCCACTATATCTGTGGCATACGCACCGGTATACAGCGCAAGACCTATAACGCCGATGGAAATGGTATCCCACCTGATGCCGATTCTGGGCAGAACATTATAATAAATAAAGACCTGCATCACCAGCGGCGTGTTCTGGAAAACAGACATATACGCCTTAATGATGGCAATGAGCACCTTTTGCTTGCTGCACAAGATCATTCCCAAAGCAATGCCTATGATCAGGGTAAACAAAAGCCCGAGGCCCGAGATCAGCAATGTTCTGACAAATCCACTAGCAAAAAACTGCCAATCAGAAAAAAGAGTTTCCCAATTTCTTATGGAGAAGGGTTCGCTTTGCATGGGCCACACATCCATCCGCTATCTTGCTTAAGAATAGGTAAAGTTTCCGCCACCAGCTGATGGCGGAAACTTGCCTGTATACAATTAGGCTATCCCATTCAGGTTACGGCGCAGGCGCCGGGGTCGGGGTGGCGGCAGCAAGTTCTGCAGCCTGCTCCCACAGCACGTCATAACCGTCCACTATCGTCCAGTCCACGGGAACCAGTTCCCACTTGGCAACGAGTGCGTCCAATTCGCCGGAAGCGCGCATGTCGGCGATCAGTCCATTGATGGCGCTCATCAAAACCGTGTTGCCCTTCTTGACGGCTATGCCGTAGGGCTGACTTGCAAAAGAATCGGGCAGCAGTGTCACTGTGTCATCCACATAGCCCATCAAAATTGCCTTGTCCACGGAGAAACAGTCGATGCGTCCGCTGTCCAGCGCAGCCTTGATGTCGGGATAGCTGGGGAACTCCAAAAAGTTCAGGGTATATCCCTTTTCGGCGCCGGCTGCTTCCAGCGCAGCCTTGGTGGTGGCTGACTGCGCCACACCGATGTTCTTGCCGTTCAGGTCCGCAAAGCCTGTGATCCCGGAATCTTTTTTCACCAGCAGGCCGATGGCGTCCACAAAATACGGTTTGGAGAACTCATACTGCAGGATACGGTCAGGCTTGATGGTAAAGGTGGCAATGATGGCATCGAGTTCTCCGGTGTCCAGCAGCGGGCCGCGGGTGGCGGCTGTGACAGCGGTGAACCCCACCGCATTTTCATCACCCAGCAGCTTTTTTGCCAGAGCCTTGGCCAGGTCGATTTCCAGACCCTCAAAATCTGCCCCCAGGTCCTGATAGCCGAACTTTGGCACATCGGCTTTCACGCCTACCATCAGCTTGCCGCGGGACAGGATCGCCTTGATTGCGGGATCATCCGCGTTAAAGGAAGTTTCAGCCAATGCCACCGTGGCCGTCAGAATAAGTGTCAGCGCAAGAATTGCCGCCAGTATCTTTTTCATGTAATTCCCCTCCCCTTGTTTTAATGCAGTATCTTGCCCAGGAACGAGCTGGTGCGCTCGCTTGCCGGGCGATGAAACACCTGGTCAGGTGTGCCATCTTCCAATATATTTCCTTCGTCGAGGAACAGAACGCGGTCGGCAATGTGCTCGGCAAAATTCATTTCATGGGTTACAAACAGCATGGTGATATTTTGCTTTGCCACTCTCTCCATAATATCCAGTACTTCCTTGATCATTTCCGGGTCCAGTGCCGATGTAGGCTCATCAAAAAGCAATATTTCAGGATTCATGGTCAGCGCCCTTGCGATAGCCACCCGCTGCTGCTGCCCGCCGGATAACTGGCTGGGATAGGCATCCTTTTTTTCTACGATATTCACATCCCGCAAATGCTGCAATGCACGTTCCGTTACGATCTTTTTGTTTTCACCCTTTAACGCCAAAGGCGCCATGGTCAGGTTCTGCAGCACCGTCTTGTGAGGATACAGATTGAAGTTTTGAAACACCATGCCTATTTCCTGGCGAGCCTTGTATAACTGGTGCCCCCGCAAATGGCACATGTCTTTTCCATTCACGATCACCCTGCCGTGGCTGGGTTTTTCAAACAGGTTGATGGTGCGTAAAAGCGTGCTTTTCCCGCTGCCGCTGGGCCCGATGATCACTGTTTTGGAGCCATCGGGTATTGCAAGATTGATCCCTTTCAGCACATGCAAGGGACCAAAGCGGACATGAACGTCATCAAACAAGATCATAAAACAGCCCCCTTAAGAACTGCGGCGGCGCTTTGCTGACAATACGGCAAAGATTTGTGGAATTGGTTTTATTATATGAGATATAATGCAGGATGTCAATTTCCATATTGCAAAAATACAGGATGAAAACATTCCAAAACATCTTTTCAGGCCATTTGTACACAATTTTTGAATAATCCATTTCAGTCGTTGTCATTTTTCGCATTTTTCTCAGGAAACGGCATATTGCATTGCCTACATGCGTTTAGGTGCAATAAAAATGAGAAAAACCCTCAGCGCTTAAACGCTGAGGGAATCTTGTTTTTTGCTTTGCTATTATTCCGCCAGCTCCTGCAAGGGCATGAGCCGGACGAAGGAGGAAGTCAGCGCCTCACGTATCCTTTGCGCAAAGGCCAGCGCATGCTCCCCGTCGCCATGTATGCAAACGGAGTCTGCCCGGACAGAAATATCCCTGCCTGTCACGGCCGTAACCTTGCCTTCGGTCACCATGCGCACGACCCGCGCAATGGCTTCCTCATCATCGGTGATCATGGCGCCGGGCTTTTGCCTGGATACCAGAGAACCGTCCTCCTCATAACCCCTGTCGGCGAACACTTCCTGGGCTACGGGAAGCCCCATCTCCTGCGCGGTGCGCACCATTTCGCTGCCGGCCAGCGCCAGAAGCACAAGGCTTCTGTCATACTCCCTGATAGCCTGGCATATGGCCCGTGCCAAGGCCCCATCCCTGGCTGCCATGTTGTACAGCGCACCATGGGGCTTTACATGGTTTAGCTTCAAGCCTGCCGCTCGGCAAAAAGCATCCAGTGCGCCGATCTGATACAGCATATAGGCCTTGGCTTCAGCGGGGGTAAGCCGCATCTCCCTTCGGCCAAAACCCATCAGGTCGGGAAAGCCGGGATGTGCGCCTACCGCAACGTTATGCGTTTTGCATAGGCCAACGGTCTTTTCCATCACGACTGGATCAGAGGCATGATAGCCGCAGGCTACATTGGCGGACGTGATAAAGGGGATCACCTTGTCGTCCATCCCCATCACATAGGCGCCGAAACTCTCCCCCAAGTCGCAGTTCAAATCCACCCGGTACACTTGATCGCCTCCTCAATCCTTTAAAAGCGAATTCTTTATATCGGTAATGAACATGTGCCCCGGCGCATGGGTGATCACAAATTCCGGCTTCACCCGCATCACTACCGCCTGGGGTGTTACACCGCACGGCCAGAAAACGGGCACTTCATTCGGGCGGATGGTAACGCTGTCACCGTAATCGGGCTTTGTTATATCCTGTATGCCAATGGCGGCGGGATCGCCGATATGGACAGGCGCGCCGTGCACCCTTGGCATTGCGGCAGTCACCGTCACCGCGCGAACCACAAGATCCCTGGGCATGGGCCGCATGCTGACGACCATATTCCCATGAAACACACCCGCCGGCACAAGCGGTATGGAGGTATTGTACATGGGCACGTTGCGGCCTTCCTCGATATGGCGGATGGGCACGCCGGCTTCCAGCAAGGCGTCTTCAAAGGAGAAGCTGCACCCGATGAGAAAGCTAACCATATCTTTCCGCCAGAACTTATCCGCCTTCAAATATTCTCCCGTCATCACGCCGTTTTCATAAACCCGGTATTTGGGAATATCCAGCGCGATATCCGCATCCGGCGCGAGGTACGGAAGCGCTCTTGAGCCCGCGTCGCTGACCTCAAGAACCGGGCATGCTTTGGGGTTGCGCTGAGTGAACAGCAAAAAGTCATACGCCAGCGCTTTGGACAGAGATACCAAGTTCGCCTGGGCGTAACCGAAACACATACCGGAAGTGGGGCTTGTGATCTTCCCCTCCCGAATCAAACTGCGTACATCTTTGGGCGACATATGGCCGTAATCCATACCGATTCCTCCCTGGTCATCCATCCAACATCTTTCTAAATGTGCGGTACTGCTTTTCCTGCTTCTTGTACAGCCTTTGGGCGGCAGCAACGGAAATTGCCTGGAACCGCATCTTATCCCCCATTTTGCATTGGGCGATCACGGGGATGTCCACAGAAATAACCGTGGCGATTTTCGCGTATCCACCCACTGTCTGCCTATCGCAAAGGAGAACGATGGGTTTTCCGCTGGCAGGAACCTGTACGCTTCCCAGGGCGATGGCGTCGGAAATGATATCCGCCCCGTTTACAAAGGTTAGAGCCTTTCCCTCCAGCCGGTAGCCCATTCGGTCTGATTCGTTGGTAACCGCGTATTCTTCTCTTAAAAACGTATCGAGCGCTTCCTTGGTAAAGAAGGTGTCCGCCTGCGGTCCCAATACCACCCGCAGCGTCTTAACCCCGGTCTGCCTTACAGGCGGTGGAAGGACACGCTTTTCCAAGTTGGATAAATCGCATTTGGGGTTCATAAAGGGTATTGAATCTCCCGCCTTCAGTGCCCGGCCTTCAAAGCCGCCCAAGCCATACTTGATTTGGGTGGATTTGCTGCCCATCACAGTCGGTACGTTCAGCCCGCCCGCAAAAGCTACATAAATCCGGCAGCCATCTTTCACAGCACCAATGCTCAGCGTATCCCCAGATTGCATTTTAATGGCAGTATACATGGGCACAGGTTCGCCGTTCCGGGTAGGTTCACATAAGGCTCCGGTGATTGCAATTACATTGGCCTCCGTGAATTCCATTTCAGCGCCCAGCAGTGTCATTTCCAGCACTGCTTCTCCCGGTTCGTTGCCGACAAGCATGTTGGCCATGGTCATGGCACGTTTGTCCAACGCGCCGCCAGGGGCAAAGCCGTATTGCTGGAAGCCAAAACGGCCCGCGTCCTGAATGGTTGTAAAAAGCCCCGGCGACAGGAAGGAAATGCTCATAGCCATCCCTCCTGGGCCAGGCGGTATTTATAGGTTCCGGCCTCCACCTGGGCGGATATTTCCCGGAATACGTCCTCACCGACAGGTACAAATTTTAAAAAGTCTCCGGCTTCAAATAAAATTGGCACAGTGCGTTTCGGATCATAAGGCTTCACCGGCGTCCTGCCAATCAACTGCCAGCCGCCGGGCGAAGCAATGGGATAAATCCCCGTCTGCTCACCGCCGATGCCTACCGAGCCCGGCGGAATGCGTGTGCGCGGCGTTTTAAGCCGCGGGGTATGAATGCGTTTATCCATCCCACCCAGGTACGCAAAGCCGGGCAAAAAGCCCAGCATATAAATGCGGTACTCCGCGCTGCTATGAAGCTTGACTACTTCCTCTGCCGTCAGCCCGGCATTTTGGGCCACAAATTGAAGGTCCTCCCCGTATTCTCCGCCATAACACACCGGTATTTTCCATACACGCTTGCCTGCTTGCGAAGCCTGCCCCACCAAATCCATCATGCGGCGGAGTAAACCTAACAGGCGGCGGTAGGAAATTTTTGCGGGATCATAGTAAACAAGCAGGGAACGGTAGGTGGGAATCCACTCCAAAACGCCGGGTATGGCTGCATTTTTGAGTGCCATCGCCAGAGAACGCACCCTGCCGTTTATTTCCTCGCTTATTTCCCGGCCGAATTCCACTGTCAGCGCGCAGTCCCCCACGGGCAGAAACACATATCCGTCCATGGCTTCCTCCCCTGTTCTTACAGTTCCACCGCGTCGTTTTCCTTCTGGTAAAAGCCCAGCTCCAGCACCTTGTCAAACCAGGTTTTGCAGCTTTGCTCCAGCTTCATGGGGTAGCTTATGCATTCCCGCATCAACTCCACCAGCAGCACCTGCATTTTCAATTCGAATCCATCGATGGCGGGAATGAGCCAGCCGTTCATATCCACCATGCC
>JAEZJP010000073.1 GCA_023415715.1 Bacillota bacterium | reverse complement strand
CTGTTAACCCTCAGTGATGTCAGGATATCGGAAGTCATGGCGCTTTTAAACGAAGCCCAAGCCTTCCGGGACAAAGCAATTTTTCCCAATCTTTCCGGAAAAGTCGCATGCAATCTCTTTTTTGAAGCTTCGACCCGCACCCAATACAGTTTCTGCGTTGCAGAAGAAAAGTTGGGAATGCGGGTCGTTTCTTTTCATCCGGAATCGTCTTCCTTGCAGAAGAATGAAAGCTTTTATGATACGGTGAAGACGTTCGACAGCTTCGGAGTGGATGCGCTGGTGATCCGGCACTCGGAAAACGAATACTACCGGCAGCTTTTGGGCCATGTGCGGGCCCCCATTTTGAATGGGGGCGACGGCACGGGCAACCATCCTACCCAATCGCTGCTTGACCTTTTAACCATCCGCCAGGAGTTTAATGGGTTTGCGGGGCTGAAGGTGGCCATCATCGGGGATGTAAAGCATTCCAGGGTAGCCCATACCAATTATGAGATCATGCGCCGGCTGGGGATCAAGGTGGTGGTTTCGGGACCCGAGGAATACATGGCGCCGGAGCTTTATACCGAGGACCTGGATGAGGCCATTACCACCAGTGACGTGGTGATGCTGCTTCGCATCCAGTACGAGCGTCACCGCATGCGGGATCATTTCACCCAGGAGGATTACCACCAAAAGTATGGCCTGACCCGCAAGCGAGTGGATTCCATGAAAAAGGGTGCCATCATCATGCATCCAGCGCCGGTAAACCGCAATGTGGAGATTGCCGACGATTTGGTGGAATGCGAAAAATCCCGCATCTTTAAACAGATGGAAAACGGTGTGTACATCCGCATGGCTGCGCTGCACCGGGCTATCACGGGGTGACAGTATGGACGGAAGGATACTGATAAAAGGCGGAACTGCCTTCACAAACGGCAAGCTTGAAAAGGCAGATGTTCTCATCGGGGATGGAATTATCCTTAAGATTGGGCATAAGATCATGGCGCCTGATGCGAATGTGTTTTCCGCTGAAGGGATGATCGTATCCCCCGGCTTTGTGGATGTGCATGTCCATTTGCGGGAACCGGGTCTTAACCATAAAGAAACAATCCTGACCGGAACCAGGGCCGCGGCGGCGGGAGGGTTCACCACCGTTTGCGCAATGCCCAATGTAAACCCCGTGCCGGATTGTGTTGAAGCCCTTCAAAGGCAGCTTGACATCATCCAGCGGGACGCTCTTATAGAGGTGATCCCCTACGGGTCCATCACCAAGGGAGAAAAGGGACAGGAACTTGCCGATATAGAGAGGCTTGCTCCCTTGTGCGCCGGGTTTTCGGATGACGGCAAGGGCGTTCAGCCGCGGGATATGATGCACGCCGCCATGAGGCGGACCGCTGCTGTAAACGGTTTGCTATCCGCCCACTGCGAGGAGGAGAGCCTGATTCCGACCGGCGGATGCGTTCACGATGGTTCATGTGCAAAGCGCTTTTCCCTGCCGGGCATTCCCTCAAAATCAGAATGGCTGCCCATTGCGCGGGATATTGAGTTGGCTGCGGAAACCGGGGTGCGCTACCATGTGTGCCATGTCTCCGCCAAGGAAAGCGTGGAACTGATACGAAAGGCCAAGAAGCAGGGGCTTAAGGTATCCTGTGAGTGCACGCCCCACCAAATCATGCTCTGTGATGAAGATATTCTGGAGGATGATGGCCGCTACAAGATGAATCCGCCTATAAGAAGCCGGGAGGACCGGGAAGCTATTATGGAGGGGCTTGCGGACGGAACCATCGACTGCATCGCCACCGACCATGCACCCCATACTTTTGCGGAAAAGAGCCAGGGGCTTAAACGCAGCAGCTTTGGCGTTGTGGGATTGGAAACGGCCTTTGCGGTGTGCTATACGGCGCTGGTGAAAACGGGGCGGATGACCGTCGAAAAGCTGTTGGACAAGATGACAGCTGCCCCGGCCCGCATTCTAAATAGGGAACAAACGTTGAAAGCAGGCTCGCGGGCGGATATCACAATCCTAAACGTCAATGAAACCTGGCGTGTGGAGCCCGAAAAGTTTCTTTCCATGGGCAGGGCGACTCCCTTTGCTGGGATGGAATTGACGGGCAGGGTGTTGGCCACCTTCTTTCGGAGTAGACAAATTTTTAACAAGAATCCGTTTCATTGTGGTGATTCGTGTCGATAAATCAGATGGAGAGATGTGAAGATAAAGGATTTCATGTCGGCGGACGCGACCAGGGCTTTCCTACCCATCTGGCTCAATCGTCGCGATGCTGCGTTCCGCTTGCAACCCCGGCGGCTCAATCGTCGCATCGCTTCGCTGCCGCTCGCGCTGCTCGTTTCGCTCGCTTCCTCCGCTTCGCTTTATCCGCCACCGGCGGCGCTCAGCTTCGGAACCCGTTTCGCCAGCCTCCTCCGCCTCGCTTCATCCGCCACTGGCGGCGCTTCGGCTTCGGAGCCCTGGACCTTCGGGAGCCAATTTCTAGTAAGCAATCTATCATCAATAAGGCAGAAAAAAGTAGTGGATTCCCAAATGATTATACCCCAACAGCTATGAGAATTTCGAGTCTGCGGACGCGACCAGGGCTTTCCGATCGCCCTGGACCTTCGGAGGAATCCATGTTTATAATAGCTGTCGATATTCTGAACGAGAAAGAGTATAACCCAAAACAGGGATTCCCAAGGGATTTATCCCTTTGGCAGGATTCCCAAGGGCAGAGCCCTTGGGGGAGGAGAACGCATGAACATTCCTGACAGGAAGCTGATATTTGAAAACGGCCGTGAGTTTTACGGCACTGGCTTTGGCGCGGTCTGCGACACAGTGTGTGAGGTGGTATTCAACACTTCCATGGTGGGCTACCAGGAGATATTGTCGGACCCCTCGTACTGCAGCCAGATGGTGTGCATGACCTACCCTCTCATAGGTAACTATGGCCTGAACGACGAGGATTACGAAACGCGCACACCAAAACTTGGCGGGTTCATCGTACGGGAATACAATAACGACCCCTCCAACTTCCGCTATACCAAAACGCTGGGGGAAGTAATGTCGGAGAACGGCATCCCAGGCATAGAGGGCGTGGACACCAGGCAGATCACAAGAATGCTCAGGGATGAGGGCAGCATGCGGGCACTTTTGACCGATGCCGGCTGTGACAGGCAGGAAGGGCTTAAGCGCCTTCGCGGCACGGTTGAGGTCCACGATCAGGTGCCAAAGGTAAGCTGCAAAAAGCTGTGGTATTCCCGTACGCCCAACTTCTGTTATAGCGTAGTGGCGGTGGACTGTGGCATCAAGCATAATATCATCAGAAGGCTGAACCAAAAGGGCTGCAACGTGACCATCGTGCCTTATGACACTACGGCAGAAACGTTGATGGCTTTGCGGCCTGACGGACTTTTTCTTTCCAATGGCCCAGGCGATCCGGAGGATGTGCAGCCGGTGGTAGAGCTGGTGAAATCGCTGCAAGGGAAGCTGCCCATCTTCGGCATATGCCTTGGGCATCAGATGATCGCGCTGGCCAACGGCGCGAAAACATATAAGATGAAGTTCGGCCACCGGGGCGGCAACCATCCCGTGAAAAATATCGATACCGGCAAGGTGGAGTTGACGAGCCAGAACCATTCCTACGCGGTGGATGTGGATTCGCTTTCCGGAACTTCCCTGCACTTAAGCCACCTCAATCTGCTGGACAACACCGCGGAAGGATTACGCAACGACAGCCAGCGGATATTCAGCGTGCAGTACCAC
Organism: Bacillota bacterium; assembly: GCA_023415715.1. Lineage (GTDB taxonomy): Bacteria > Bacillota > Clostridia > Christensenellales > Aristaeellaceae > JAEWAH01. Next base: position 2,553 of record JAEZJP010000073.1, on the reverse strand, counting down.
CCGGAAAGCGCACCAGGCCCCCAGGACAGCGACTACCTGTTCGACATCTTCCTTAAGCACATGCAGGAGAATAAGGCGCAAAAGGAGGGCCAAAATGCCTAAGCGCACAGACATCAAAAAAATACTGGTTATCGGCTCCGGTCCCATCGTAATCGGCCAGGCAGCGGAGTTTGACTATTCCGGAACCCAAGCCTGCCTTGCGCTGAAGGAGCAGGGGTACACGGTAATCCTGGTGAATTCTAATCCTGCAACCATTATGACCGATACTCATATTGCCAGCAAGGTGTACATGGAGCCGCTTACGCTGGAATACGTAGCCAAGATCATCCGCAAGGAACGGCCGGACGCGCTCTTGCCAACCCTGGGCGGACAGACAGGCCTTAACCTGGCCATGCAGCTATATCAGAAGGGCGTTTTGCGGGAATGCCGGTGTGAGATACTGGGAACGGGATTTGATTCCATTTCTCAGGCGGAGGACAGGGAAAAGTTTAAGCACCTGTGCCAGAAGATCGGCGAGCCGGTGATTGCCTCCGATATCGCAGGGACTATAGATCAAGCCGTTGAGGTTGCCAAAAAGATCGGCTATCCCGTGGTGCTGCGCCCGGCGTTCACATTGGGCGGCACCGGCGGCGGCTTTGCGGACAACGAGGAAGAGCTGCTCGATGTGGCGGAAAACGCGCTGCGCTTATCCCCCGTTATGCAGGTGCTGGTGGAAAAATCCATCCGGGGCTATAAGGAAATCGAATACGAGGTCATGCGGGACAGGAACGACACGGCCCTTACCATCTGCAATATGGAGAACATCGACCCCGTGGGCGTGCATACGGGGGATTCCATTGTGGTCTGCCCTTCCCAGACGCTGACCAACAAGGAATACCACATGCTGCGCGACGCGGCGCTAAGGCTCATCCGCGCGCTGAACATAGAGGGCGGCTGCAACGTGCAGTTCGCGCTGGACCCTTTTTCCATGGCTTATTATGTGATCGAGGTCAACCCCAGGGTCTCCCGCTCCTCTGCACTGGCTTCCAAAGCCAGCGGCTACCCCATCGCCAGGGTGAGTGCGCTGATTGCCGTTGGTATGACGCTGGATGAGATACGCATTGCCAATACTCCTGCCAGCTTTGAGCCAACACTTGACTATGTGGTCACCAAGATCGCAAGGTTCCCCTTTGACAAGTTTGACAAGGCCTCCCGCCAATTGTCCACGCAAATGAAGGCCACGGGCGAAATCATGGCCATTGGCCGCACCATGGAGGAAAGCCTGCTCAAGGCTGTGCGCTCCCTGGAGGCGGGGGTGACCCATATATGGCTTAAGAAGTTTGACCATGTGCCCACGGAGGAATTATTAAGGCTCATCAAGAATCCTACCGATGAGCGGCTGTACGCCATCGGGGAGCTTTTGCGGCGGAATGAGGACCCGGCCAGGATCTGCGACATCACGAAGATTGACTACTTCTTTATCAGCAAGATCCGCAAAATCATCGATTTTGAAAAAGAAGTCAAGCAAAACATAGGCGATGTGGAAACGCTGCGCTCGGCCAAGCGCATGGGCCTTTCTGACGGGTACATCGGCAAATGGTGGCGCATGAGCGAACTGGAAGTCTATACCCTGCGCAAAAAGCATGGCATATTGCCGGTATACAAGATGATCGACACCTGCGCCAGCGAGTTTGACTCCTACATCCCCTACTTCTACTCCACCTACGAGTCGGAGAACGAGTCGATCGTAACGGATAAAAAGTCGGTGGTAGTCCTGGGCGCCGGCCCTATCCGTATCGGCCAGGGGGTGGAGTTCGACTACTCCACCGTGCACGCCATCTGGGCCATACGCGAGGCGGGATACGAGGCCATCATCATCAACAACAATCCGGAAACCGTGTCCACCGATTATTCCGTCAGCGATAAGCTATACTTTGAGCCCCTTACCGTGGAAGATGTGATGAACATCATCGACATGGAAAAGCCCTACGGCGTCATCGTATCACTGGGCGGGCAGACGGCCATTAACCTGGCCGACCGGCTGCATAAGCTGGGTGTGCCCATCATCGGCACGGACGTGCACGCCATAGAAAAGGCGGAAAACCGGGACAGCTTTGAAAAGACGCTGCGCCAATTGAACATCCCCCAGCCGCCGGGGCGGGCCGTGACGAAAATCGAGGATGGGCTGGAAACGGCCAATATGCTCGGCTATCCCGTGCTGGTGCGGCCGTCCTATGTGCTGGGCGGAAGAGCCATGCAGATCGTGCATGATGACGAGGGGCTGAAACGGTATTTAAGCGAGGCGGTGCTGGTTACCGAGGATCAGCCGGTGCTGGTGGATCGCTACATCTCCGGCAAGGAACTGGAGGTTGACGCGGTGTGCGACGGGATTGACGTGTTCATCCCCGGCATCATGCAGCATGTGGAGCGCACGGGCGTCCATTCCGGCGATTCCATCAGCGTCTACCCGCCCTTTTCCATCAGCAATCACGTGAAGGAGACGATCGTGGATTACACGGTCCGCCTGGGGCTTGGCATCGGCATCAAAGGGCCCTTCAATGTGCAGTTTATTGT
>JAEZJP010000050.1 GCA_023415715.1 Bacillota bacterium | reverse complement strand
CATCAGCGTTTCATCCAGGTTCTTAAGCCTTTTCGCCTCCCCGGCGATATAGCCAAGGGCTTTTTGCTGCTCCTCTTCGTCTGCATCCACGCTTTGAAGATAGCGGGCATAACCCATGACGGCAGTCAGGGGTGTGCGCATTTCGTGGGCCAGGCTGTCGATGAAAAGCTGCTTGCGCTCCGCCTGCTCCTTCAGCTCGTCCTCCCTCATCTTGACCGCCTGAGCCATTTTCTCAAACTGCCGCGCCAGCTCCGCCGTTTCATCCTGCCCGCGTGTGGGCAGTGAAACCGAATAGTCTCCGGAGGCGATTTTTGCCGCCGCCCTTTGCAGTTTGTCAATGGGCTGCATGATGACCTTTGTGATAACGAATACACTGATGAGGATCAGTGCCGAACCGGCAAGGCATAACGCAAGTGCCAGGGAAAGAAGCTTATCCCGGTTGCCGTACAGGCCGCTCAAATCACGCTCGTACAAAAGCGTAAGACTGTCATTCAGCCGCTGGGCGATCGTCAGCTTTTTGTCCTGTAAAAGATACCGGCGCGCGCCTTCCTCCGGCAGAATTTCCGGAAGGCTTATTGTATCGCCCCACAAGGTGCGTCCGTCTTTCAGCATGGAAAGCATAACGCCCTGGGCTTTGTAAAATGCCTCCTGCTTGGCCATTTCATCCCTTAGCGGCTGAATATCCAAATCCTTTGCCCGCTGGTATATGGCCGATGCGATAATGGCCGCCTCCGTCAGCGCCCGGTCCTTTTCGGTACTTACGGCCGATGAAAAACTTTGCTGGATGATGATTCCCGTCCCGATGCTGAGCAGCAGCAAAAACACCGCAAGCATCATGAGCAGCAGCCTGTGGCGAAGCTTCATGCCGTTTCCCTCCCCATGGGTGTAAAGCGGTAGCCGAACTTGTACACCGTTTCGATGCATTCCGCGTTCAGCTTGCGCCGAAGCCTTTGTATGTGCACATCCACAGTTCTTGTTTCACCCATGTAATCGTATCCCCAGGCCATGCGTAAAAGCTGCTCCCTGCTTAGGGCTATGTTCCGTTGGCTGATCAACACCCGCAAAAGATCATACTCCTGGGCGGTAAGGGGAAGGGACTGCCCGTCCATGACAGCCTGCCGGGCGCTGAAATCAACGCGCAGGCGCTTGTCTTGATAGGTTTCCTGCTGCCGGCCAGTTCTGCGCAGCACCGCGTCGATTCGCGCCAGCACTTCCGCCGGCTCAAAAGGCTTCAATATGTAATCATCGGCGCCCATTTTAAGCCCGCGCACCCGGTCGGCCACCGCCGTTTTGGCGGTGAGGAAGATCACCGGTACGTTCATTTCAAAACACTTCTGGGCCAATACAAACCCGTCGCGCCCCGGCAGCATGATGTCCAGAAGTGCGATATCGGTGCCTTTAGCAAGCTCCGCCTCTGCGGAAAAAGCATCCTCCGCCAGCAGTGCGGTATGTCCCACCAGGCAAAGATGCATTTGGATAAGGTCCCGGATTGCCGCTTCATCATCCACTACCAAAACACGTGCCATGCTGCCACATCCTTCCATACACGCCTATTGTAGCATAATCAGGACATTTATCGTGTAACAGTGTTGTAAACCCAAGGGCTCCGCCAATGGAGCCATTACCATAAGTGCAAATATTGCTTTTGCTAAGTAAAAAGAAGATTATCGCTCCTGAGGGCGCGACCAAAGGGCTATCCGGTCGCCCTTTGGAAACCTTCGGGTGCCATCATCTTGAATAATTGTGATACCATATGATTTTTGCCAACTTCATCTTTGCAGCCGTAGGGGCGGTTATGAATCGCCAGCATAGCACCGGCTATCGATAGACTGGAGGAAGGCATTATTAACACAAAAACGCCCCGCACCTTTCCGGCATAGCCATAGGAAAGGACAGAGCGTCGGCGAATAATTTGATCCATATAAAGTTTTTGGGGTAAGGTGCGGGGAGGGGAATGTTCTCAAAAATTCCTCTCCCCGCATTTACCTTCACGTCCGCCTTACATCCTGAACCAAACGTAGGAGGTGCAGGTGAAAATGTCATAGACGGTGAGCATATAATCGCCCAGGTTAAAGTAATAGAAAGTCTCCTTATCACTTACCACGGAGTGCGGCGCTTTGTCTGTTGGCACGCCCACGATGTAAATGCACACGCCGCCGTTGGTGGTATTGCATCTCAGGCCGTTTTCCTTGATGTATTTTTCGTAGCGCTCGCCATAGAAAGGATTCTTTCCGCTATTGACGAGGATGGGGTAGTCAAGGTAATCGGCCAGTTCGGGAGCGTTTTCCGCCGTGTAGCCATAATCCGCCAAGGTACCTATGAACATCATGATGTGGCGGGCGCTGTGCTTGCCCACCAGGAAGTCGCCCACCTGAAGATGCTTGGGCAGCTCATCATAGGGCAGATCCTTGACCGGCAGATGGTTCTTTTCACCATATTTACCCTTTTGCAGGATCATATTTTGCAAAGTATCGTGTTCAGGCTTGCCAACCTGCTTATTGATCCAGTTGGTAAAGCCGGAGCAGTCAAAGCCGTATACATATGTTTTGCCTTTGCGGAAAAACTTGGTGGTTTCCAGGCATCTTTTGACCTTCATGAGGTAATCTTCGTTCTTGCCGCCAAACATGTATGGCATGCCGTATTTGTAGCGGGCCTGTATATCCGCCCCGGTGATCTCATTATATTGGGTGAGAATAGGGTTGCCTTCCTCCAGCATGGAGAAGGCGGCGTCAAGTTCCGGGCGCCGTTCCACCTGGGCTGCGGCAGGAAGGGCTGTGAGCATCATAACCAGTGCGATAACCAGAAGCAGGCATCTTTTCATACGGGAGTTCATCCTTTCGTGTGCTGTAAAGCAAGGTCATTCCTGGGTGAACAATGGATATGTATATGTGAAAAGCCTTCTAGGCAAAACACCAATCCGGTCCTGCCTGACCTGGCTGCATCCGTTGGTGAGCATGACAAGCACGAACTGCGTATCGGGATCGTAGAATACATTGCACATGGCGCCGTTCGACATGCCCTGATGGCCGTAAATCATGCTGCCCTTGATCACATTGCCCATCAGGTTCACGCACAGGCCGTAAGGGCTTTCGCCAGTGACGCTGGCGTTAAACGCGCGCTGGTCCGTGCGCATCATTTCGACGCTTTCTTTGTTGAGCAGCTGCACGCCGTCAAAGCTTCCGTCCCCGCACAGGACTGATGCGATTTTGGCCAGGTCTTTGGAGCGTATGAAAATTTCACCCACGGTGATCCGGTAGTGGCGCTCCGGGTCGGCAAAGTCTTCATATTCCTCTTCCAGGTACTTGGAGGCGCTTTTGTACATATCGCCATTTTCATATTGGCTGGCAATACACTCGGGTTGGCTTAAGAAACCGGCGCTGTAGGCAGCGTCGATGTGAAGCGGCTTGAATACGTTCTCCATCATATACTGGTTGATGCTTATGCCCGTAACCGACTCCATAATGGAACCCATCAGCCCCGCGCCGAAATTGGAATAGGAATAGTGATCGCCCGGCTTTTCCTCAGTGAAATTCGAAAAATGCCTAACCTCTTTGGCCAGCATTTCGTGGATCGTTCTTGATTCAAAGGAATAGCCGCCGTTCTGGCTTAAGGAAGTGGTGTGGGACATGCATTGCCTGAGCGTGATGGGAATTTTGGGATGATTGGGGTTTATGATCTCATACCCAAAATATTTGCTGATATCCTGATCCAGATCCAATACGCCCTGTTCTACCAATTGCATGATCCCGATGGCGCTGACCATTTTCGTAATGGAAGCGATGCGGAAATACGTATCCTCCGTAACGGGAGATTTTTGATTCTTGTTTTGGAGCCCATAATCCCGCTGGTATACGATCTCGCCATTTTTGGCGATCACCAGAGAACCGCCGACCGTACTGCTTTTTTTGAAATAGGAGTCTACCTGTGCGTCGATTTTGCTTAAATCTTCGGGAAGCCCGACGGCCCACCCGGGGATCAATACCAACACCAAGCAAAGGCATAGCAGGGAAGTGAGCGATAACTTCATAAGGGAGGCCTCTCATAATCTTTTGTACGATGTAAACTTAGTAAAATATAGCATAACAGATAGTATGTGTCAATAAGGCCAGCCGGTGGAGCAGGTTTTTCCAGGCTTTTCTGCGTTCTTTTTGAGCTGCCTGCTTTTCCCTGTATGCTTTACATTACAGCCAAAAACCGCTACAATATGATAGGGTTTGACCCGGAGAGGATACACAAATGGGCAAAATCATAGCGGTTACGAACCAAAAGGGCGGCGTTGGCAAGACGACCACCGCCATCAACCTTTCCGCCTGCCTGGCAGAGGCTGGGCTAAAGGTGCTTGCAGTGGATTTTGATCCCCAGGGCAACACCACCAGCGGCCTGGGGCAAAAGGCCGGCGGGAAAAGCGTATATGAAGCGCTGGTGGGTCAGGCGGAATTGAAAGCCTGCATCGTATCCACCAGGGTCAAGGGGCTGGATCTGTTGCCTGCCGATATCCGCCTGGCCGGGGCGGAAGTGGAGCTGGTGAATCTTGACAGCCGTGAGTACCGTTTAAAAAACGCATTGCATACCGTGGCCGCCCATTATGATTTTGTATTTATTGACTGCCCTCCGTCCTTGGGGCTGCTCACCGTCAACGCCCTGGCGGCGGCCACCAGGGTTCTTGTGCCCATCCAGTGCGAGTACTACGCGCTGGAAGGCGTTACATCGCTGATGAACACCATCAGCCGGATCAACCGGACCATCAATCCGGCGCTGGACATTGAAGGCGTGCTTCTAACCATGCTGGACGGGCGCACCAACCTGGGGCTTCAGGTGGTGGACCAGGTAAAGCGCCGCTTTAAGAACAAGGTATATACCGTAACCATCCCGCGCAATGTGCGCTTGGGGGAGGCGCCCAGCCATGGGCTGCCCATTCATTTGTACGACAGCCGCAGCGCCGGGGCGGAGGCCTACCGGGCGCTTGCCAAGGAAGTCATGGAGAGAAACGGGGTCCGGTAGCGGCCTTTAATACCGGGGAGGAGCACTTTGCTT
>JAEZJP010000344.1 GCA_023415715.1 Bacillota bacterium | reverse complement strand
AAAGGAAACGAGTAGTACCTGACGGGAACTCCACCCGTTATAAAGGGAGCATATATGTTTGTATATGGAGTGAGTGGGCGTTAAGCCAATTTGGGTGGTACCGCAGGAGTTCATGCTCTTGTCCCTTACAGGGGACAAGAGCATTTTTTATTTGCTTTTGTCAAAAGCTCGTAGGGCGCAACCGCGGCCGGACAAACGGCAATGCGGAAAAAATAAGCAAAGGAGAAGACAACATGAAAAAGGTGCCTTATCGTTTTTACCTTACCGAGGAGCAGATGCCCAAACAGTGGTATAACCTGCGCGCCGACATGAAGGAGCTGCCGGAACCCTATATCAATCCAGGCACCATGAAACCAGTCCAGGTAGAGGAATTGTATCCCGTTTTTTGTGAGGAACTGGCCAAACAGGAAATGGACAACACTACAAGGTTTGTCGACATCCCTGAAGAACTCATTGATATTTACCGCATCTACCGTCCGTCGCCTTTGATCAGGGCGTATAATCTGGAGAAGGCTCTTCAAACACCGGCCAAGATCTACTACAAATACGAGGGCAACAACACCTCCGGCAGCCATAAGCTGAATTCCGCATTGGCCCAGGTGTACTATGCCAAACAGCAGGGGCTGAAAGGCCTTACCACCGAGACCGGCGCAGGCCAGTGGGGAACGGCCATGGCGGAGGCTGCCTCCTATTTCGGCCTTCCCCTGACGGTGTATATGGTGAAAGTATCCTATCAGCAAAAGCCCTACAGGAAAAACGTGATGGAAACCTTCGGCGCGAAGGTCATTGCCAGCCCCAGCGACGTAACCAATGTGGGCCGGGCGATGCTCAAGCAAAATCCCGACAGCAGCGGGAGCTTGGGCTGCGCCATTTCGGAAGCCATTGAGACGGCGGTTTCCAGCGAAGGGTACCGCTATGTTCTGGGATCGGTTTTGAACCAGGTGCTCTTGCACCAGTCCATCATCGGCCTGGAAGCAAAAAAGGCCATGGAGCTGCTGGACGAATATCCCGATATCATCATTGGCTGTGCCGGGGGCGGCTCCAACATGGGCGGATTGATGGCGCCTTTCATGCAGGACAAGATTCAGGGCAAGGCAAAGCCACACTTTATCGCTGTGGAGCCGGCCTCCTGCCCCTCCATGACCAGAGGCAAGTACGCCTACGACTTTTGCGATACGGGCAAGATTACGCCGCTGGCCAAGATGTATACGCTGGGCAGCGGGTTCATGCCCTCGCCCAATCACGCCGGGGGCCTTAGGTACCATGGCATGGCGCCCATTCTGTCCAAGCTTTATCATGATGGGTATCTGGATGAAGCCAGGGCCGTTGAACAAACCAAGGTCTTTGATGCCGCCGTTTTCTTCGCCAGGCACGAGACCATTCTGCCGGCGCCTGAATCGGCCCATGCCATCCGTGTGGCCATAGATGAGGCCATCCGCTGCCGGGAAGCCGGGGAGCAAAAGACGATCCTGTTTGGCCTGACAGGTACAGGGTACTTTGACATGACCGCCTACGCCGCCTACAACGAGGGACGGATGACTGACTATATCCCCACCGATGAGGATTTGAAGCCAGGGTTTGATTCCCTGCCGAAAATCCCGGGGGTGCAGGAATGAGCTGCCAGCTAAATCAAAATAGGCATCCATGAGGAAGTATTATCACAATGGAAAAAGAGAGAGGGAAATGATCTTTTTCCATCGGGTTGATGGCAGAGCTCAGCGGGCGATTGATAATCGCCCCTACGCCACAAGATGTTTGTTGACTTCACTACAGCGGCACATTTGTACCGGGAGAAAAGCCAACATTCTCTTTGCAGCAGTAGGAGCGATTATAAATCGCCCGCTTATGTTTGGAATAACATACACATGGAAAATATTTAGAAATTAAGTTTTTCAGAGATGGGTACGGGAAGAGGGATTTTTTCAAAAAGCCCTCTTCCCGCAAATCATATCGATACCTCACGCAAACGGATTTTCCGTCTTGTACAGCATGCCCTTGGGGCGGTTGAAGTCGATATCCCCGACGCCCAGCAGCTTCAAGGCTTCAAACAGCACCTTTCCGGCCTTTCCGAAGGCCACTGCGCCATGGTGGGGGTACCGTTTTTCGATGAGCACATGGCGGTAGAAGCGGGCCATTTCCGGGATGGCAAAGATGCCGATGCCTCCAAAGCTGCGGGTTGCAACAGGCAAAACTTCACCCTGGGCGACATAGGCGTGAAGGGTTGTATCCGCCGCGCTTTGCAGGCGGAAGAAGGTGATGTCGCCGGGCTTCAAATCGCCCTCCAGCGTGCCCCTGGTGATGTCCGGCTCCTTGTCCGGCTCCAAAGCGCGCTTCATGATCAACTGGAACTTCATCTCGCCGCCGTTTAGGTGGCACAGGGGCGTGTTGCCGCAGTGGAAGCCCATGAAGGTGTCGCAAAGCTTGTAGTCAAATTTGCCACGGATCTCGCTGTCATACAGGTCCTGGGGCACGGTGTTGTTGATGTCCAGCAGCGTGGGCGGAACCTCCGTGGCGCATGCGATCAGGTATTCCGACAGCGCGCCGTAGATATCCACCTCGCAGGAGATGGGCATCAGGCGGCTGGTAAAGCGGCTGTTCACATAGCAGGGCACAAAACCCATCTGCGTCTGGAAGGCCGGCCAGCACTTGTTGGCCATGACCACGTATTTGGCGGCGCCCTTGTTCTGCTCCACCCAGTCCAGCAGCGTCAGTTCATACTGGGCCAGCCTGGGAAGCACGCCTGGCATTTTGTTGCCGGCGCCCAGTTCCTTGGCCATATCCGCAACTACTTCCGGGATGCGCTTATCATCGATATGGGCGTGATAGGCGGCATACAGGTCCAGTTCGCTGTTTTCCTGCACATTTACGCCCAGGTCAAACAGCGCCTTGATCGGGGCGTTGCAGGCCAGAAAATCGTAGGGGCGCGGTCCGAAGGTGATGATCTTGAGGTCTTTTAGGCCCAGCAGGATCCTGGCGATGGGCATAAATTCAGCCGCCTTGGCTGCGATTTCCTTTGCTGTGCCCACGGGGTATTCGGGAATGTACGCCTTTACTCCCCGAAGCCCCAGGTTGTAGCTGGCGTTGAGCATGCCGCAGTAGGCATCGCCGCGTTCGGAAGCCAGGATATCGACGCTTTCCTCGGCAGCGGCGGCGAACATCACGGGGCCTTCAAACTTTTGCGCCAATAGCGTCTCCGGTCCTTCAGGACCGAAATTGCCAAGGTAAACCAGCAGGGCATTGCATCCCGCATCTTTGAGTTCCTTGAGCGCTGCCAAGGCATCCGGTTCGTTTTCAATGATGGTGGAAATTTCCGTGATCTCGCCGCCGGCTTTTTTGACGGCATCCACCAAAGCCCCACGGCGGCGCCTGGACAGGTCAATGGGAAAGCAGTCGCGGCTGACGGCTACCACACCAAGCTTTACCTCAGGAATGTTCATAGTAATCCCTCCTGCTTTTGTTTAGCATTTACGCTACCAGTGGACTGATAACTACAGAACTTGCGGAACGTTATAATTGAATATTGCCTACATTCCGAACAAGCTGCATTCGAACCAGAAATGTGAGCAACCGGGGGAGGCTTCCCCTTGTAGCCACCACATGTTTGAAGTAACACCTCATCCGTCGCTGCGCGCCACCTTCCCCTCAAGGGGAAGGCTTATGATGTGCTTACGCATGCGGTGGAAAACAGAATGATCGACAAAAGAGCAACTTCTGTAATTAACGGTCAACTAGCCGCGTTCCGTTTCAAAGGCTGCAAAGTTCAAAGGTTTGGGCTCCTCATCATTCAGCAGCCCGGCGATATGGTGCAGCAAGGGAAAATCTTCCCGTTTTGCGATGCCCATTTCCACCCATTCGGCCATGGCCGCAATGGTACGCCTGGCTATGACTACCGATTCCAGCGTGACGCCGGATAGTTCTTTCAGCGCATCGTTTAAACGCATGCCCCGGCCCAGGCGGATGCCCAGCGCTCTTGTTCGGCCGCCAAAGATGGTGACATACAAGTCTCCGGCGGCATAGACGATGTTCTCCGGCCCGCCGCCAACAAAGGCGATCATTTTCCCCATTTCCTTCACGCTCTGGCCAAACAGCGCGGCCTGGGGGTTGTAGGCTTCCGTGCACCCGATGCCGTCCGTATGTTCCACCATGCCGATCGCCAGGGATACGCCCAAGGCATAGGCGTTTTTCATGGCCACGGCGCATTCCACACCCACCACGTCGGTAGATAGGCTGATATGGTAATAATCCGTCTCCAGCATGGCTTTCAATTTCCGGAGGATCTCCATATTTTCCCCGCAGAACGCCACATGGGAGTGCCGGCGGTCCGCCAGTTCATAGCTGGTGCAGGGGCCGCCGATAGCGTTCAAGGACAATCTGCCGCCTGTACGTTCTTTCAGAAGATGGGGGAAGGGGACAAGCTTTCCGCCGGGGAAATTTTGCAGCCCTTTTGTAACGGACAGTACGGGAAGAGAAGCGGGTACAAGGGGCAGAACTTTTTCCCCAAACCAATCCACCCCAAAGCTGGAGACACCGCCGATCAAAAGATCGGCATTTTTAAGCGCTTTTTCCAGGTCTTCAATCTGATAATAAGCAATGCCTTCCGGCAGATTGCGCTTCATGGTAAGGTGATAGGAATGTTTCTTGGCATGTTCGATGATTTCCCTGTCCAGGTGCGTGCCTACGATGCGCACTTCATGCCTGTTGTCCCGGGCGGGAACGCTTAATGCGGAGCCCATCATGCCCGCACCTACGATAACGATCACTTTGCTCAATTGTTTGCTCCTTATTAATTCTTGCGGCCTTTGGATGCTTCCCGGCGGATATGGTGAAGATGCTTCATCATGAGATTTTGAAGCCCGAAAGTATCATGCAGCGCTTTGTATTCTGAATAAAGCCTGTCATACATGCAACTATTCTCGAAAACAGGGCGGTATTCCTGCTGAACAGGGCTGGACATATGCAGGATGGCCTGTGTAAGATCCCGGTATCCGCCGGCTTTTTCCCCTGCCGCTGCTGCTGCATATATGGCGCTGCCCAGCGCCGAACCCTGCTCCGTTTGAAGGACCATGACCTTCATCTTCAGCACATCGGCAAAGATCTGCATCAATAAAGGATTTTTCCGGCTTATGCCGCCGGTAAAGCGGAAATCCTCCACGGGAAGATCATTCGTGCGAAAATGCTCCACGATGACCCTTGTGGCATAGGCGGTGGCCTCCAGCAGCGCGCGGTAGATTTCCTCTGGAGCGGTGTGCAGCGTCATGCCGATAAGAAGACCGGAAAGGTTTGCGTCCATTAGTACTGAGCGGTTGCCGTTCCACCAGTCCAATGCAACGAGCCCGCTTTGCCCAGGCTTTAAACTCTGCGCTTTTTCCGTAAGCAGCGCGTGGATGCTGATGTTTCTTTCCCTGGCTTCCTTGGCATAGGCGGGCGGACTTAAGTTTTCTGCCACCCAGGCGAAATGGTCGCCCATGCAGTTAAGCCCGGCTTCAAGGCCCCAAAAGCCCGGCACAAGCCCGCTGTCCACAGTGCCGCACAGGCCGGGGATGGGTTCAGATGACGGAGAAAGCATCAGGTACGCGGCGGAGGTACCTAGGATACCAAGCATTGCGCCTGGGCCCACGATGCCCGAAGCCGGGAAGCAGGCATGCCCATCCACCATAGGCGTGCTGACGGCAGTACCTTGTGACAGTCCGAATGGATGTGCCGCCTCCAACCTGATTTCACCTGCTTTTCCAGCAACGGGGGATACGGGTCCGGCCATTTTTGTTTGAAGCATGCCGAAAAAAGCTGGGGTCAATGCGGTGAAGAAATCTTCCTTCGGAAATCCTTCGCGAAGATCATAAAACGCCTTGTATTGAAGGCAGCACGCGCCGCGGGATAATCTGCCCGTCAGCTGCCACACGATCCAGTCCGCTGCCTCCACCCAAAGATCCATGGCATCATAAATGTGCGGCGCTTCCTCCAGCACCTGCATAAGCTTGGGAAATGCGTTCTGCGCCGATACCTTTCCTCCGCAGCGCTTTAGGAATGGCTCATCCCTTTGCGCGGCGATGGCCGTGATCCTGTCCGCCTGGCTTTGGGCGGCATGGTGCTTCCATAGCTTTGCGTAGGCGTGTGGCTCCTTTTCATATTCCGGCAAAAAGCATAGGGGCGTGCCGTCCGCCTTTACCGGCAGCATGGTACACGAGGTAAAGTCGACGCCCACGCCAATGATCTGCTCTGGATGTAGACTGCTTGCTTTCATCAGTTCGGGCAGTATGCAATACAGTGCGTCCAGGTAATCCTGCGGGTGCTGCAGCGCCCAGCCGGGCGGCAAAGCCGTTCCGCAGGGGAGGGAAGCATCCATGATTCCATGGGGATACACAAATTGGGCGGAGGCGATTTGCTCGCCGTCCGCCACAGCCGCGATGATTCCGCGGCAGGATAATGTTCCGTAATCCAAACCGATGGTGTACTTGTTCATACGTATCTTCCGTCTTTTACTGCTTCCAAACATTATTGTGTCGTCGCCGCAGATCTTTTCGCGCACTACTGCGTACCCGGCTTGCTCAATCGGCGCGCTGCTGCGCTTCCACTTGCATCGCTTGTTTCGCAAGCTTCCTCCGCCCGGCTTATTGCCGCCACTGGCGGCAGCCGGGCTACGGAACCCAACGTAGCGCTGCTGCGTCTCGCTTAGACTCCTTGTATTGCGCAAAAACCTCTCGCGGCTTTGGACGCAATAATGTTTTCCATTAGTCTTATTTTCCGTACAGCGGTCCCAGCTTTTCGCAGGCGCGGTAGTCAGCGCTTTCCAGGTCATGGGTACCGAAAGCGTCCCACATGCTGGGCCGGTATATATTTTCCGCCGCCACGTTGTGCATGGATACGGGGATGCGCAGCATGCTGCACAGCGTAATCAAATCAGCTCCGATGTGCCCATAGCTGAATGCGCCATGATTGGCTCCCCAGTGGCGCATAACCTCATACACGCTTACAAATGCGCCTTCGTCCGTGAGCCTGGGTGCAAAGAAGGTGGTGGGCCAGGTGGGGTCGGTGCGGCGGTTGATTAAATCAAACACATGATCAGGTACCTTGACGGTCCAGCCTTCTGCCAGCTGCAGCACCGGGCCCAGGCCGTCCACCAGGTTCAGGCGGCATAGGGTGATGGGCATGCTTCCTTCGGACAGAAGCTGGGAGGAATATCCGCCGCCGCGGAAATACCCCAGGTCCGCATAGCAGAACTTGGTATTCGCCATGCAGTCTTCCGCTTCCTTGGAGGTCAATTCCCACCATGGTTTGATGGCAGGCTTTCCGTCCTTTTGGCAGACTCCGCTGGCTTCCAAGGTGACGGAGCCGGAGTTGATCAGGTGGATTAATCCCTTCGCGGCCAGCCCGTCGGGCTTCCAACCGGTCACCCGCTCAATGGCTTCCGGGCTCCAGAAGGTTCGCACATCCGCAAAGCCCTGGGCGGTGCCTGTAAGCAGCTTGCCAAGGAGCATCGACAACCCGTTCAGGTGGTCATTCTCGGTGGCCACGATCATGGGTTCCCGGATGCCGTTCCAGTCAAAAGATGTATTGAGCATCGCTTCCATGAGGTCGCCGTTGGGGAAGTGGTCGGTCCACTGCCTCTGGCCCTGGAAGCCGCTGGCCAGGGCATTGTGGCCCATAGCCTCTTCGGCAAAGCCAAGTGCTTTCAGCTTTTCGTTGCCCTGCATGAGGTCGCGG
Organism: Bacillota bacterium; assembly: GCA_023415715.1. GTDB lineage: Bacteria > Bacillota > Clostridia > Christensenellales > Aristaeellaceae > JAEWAH01. The sequence continues at coordinate 2,009 of JAEZJP010000344.1, read as the reverse complement.
GCGATCATGGTCATCAGTATGCACTGCTCCATGACCTTGGCCTTTTTCTCCTCGCTGTGCCGGGCCTTTTCGGGGTTTTTGTCATATCCAATTTGTACGTAGTCTTTGACCCAGGCTTTTGCCAACTCAAACTCCTCGGGGTCATAGATCTTTTCTTCCCAACGGCGCACAAATTCCGACATGTCGATGGATTCCATGCGCATGCCCAGATACTTTTCCAAAAACGCCGCGCTGACGATGGAGCCGGCAATGCCCATGGACATGCCGCCCATGCCAAGATAGCTCTTGCCCCGCATGGTAGCCACTGCCAGACCGGCCCTGGCAAAGCGCAAAAGCTTTTCCTTTACATCTTCTGGAATGGTGGTATCAGAGGCTTCCAGCACATCCCGGCCATAAATGCCAAAGGCGGGCAGGCCCTTTTGGTTGTGGCCGGCCAAAGCGGAGGCAAGGTATACCGCGCCGGGCCGCTCCGTGCCGTTGAAGCCATAGATTGCCTTGGGCATTAACGGATCCATATCGATGGTTTCCGCGCCGTAGCACCAGCAGGGAGTGACACTGATGGTGAGGCCCACGCCCTCCCTTGTAAACTTGTCGGCGCATTCCGCCGCTTCCGCCACGCCGCCAATGGTGGTATCGGAAAGGACGCATTCCACAGGCAGCCCGCAGGGATGGCGAAGCGTACTTGTGAGCAGAGCGGCCACGCCTTTTGCCAGTTCCATGGTCTGATTTTCAAGGCTTTCCCTAACGCCGCCGCGGCGCCCGTCAATAATGGCCCGAATGCCGATCTTGGGCAGCCGGCCCCTCAGATGGTTTAGAGGCTTGTTCATCACAAAAGATGATTTTCCCATATTAATACCCTCCTTCACGAACAGTCCATGTTCAGGCTGTTATGCAGGTTGGAGTGACATCGATGTCATGCCTTTCACCTAACAATGCCTGAACGTCTCATATGACTGTAGGATAGGCCAAATGGAACGTCTTGTCAATAGTTTTCCGTTGCAATCCTCCAACAATCGTGTTACTATCTGAGAAAGATACAACTCCCGGCCTGTCGGTGTCATGTCGTGGGTTAGCCGGCTACAATGTGGCTTCGATACCACATAAGGCCGGAAAAGTTTTTTCTGAATATTGGTGGAGGGCGGGGACAGTATGGCGACCATCTATGAGATTGCCCAGGAGGTGGGTGTTTCCCCCTCCACGGTGGCAAGGGCGCTGCGGGGTACCGGATATTGCAGCAAAGAAAAGTATGACAGGATCATGGAAGCAGCCCAAAGGCTTCAATACGTTCCCTCCCATGCAGCCAAAACGCTCAAAAGCAAGCGCACCAACAAGGTGCTGTTTTGCATCCCCGACATATACAACCCCTTTTATTTCCGCATGATCAAGGGCGCCACCGACGTTTTGGACCAGTACAGCTATTTTCCCGTGCTCTGTCATACCAGGGGGCAGGAGGATATAGAGCTTAAGATGCTGCGCAACCTGCAGGAAGGCTATGGAGACGGCATGATCTTCGTTTCCTTCGACTTCAACGAGCGGAACATCGGCGCAATCAACAGCTGCGGCCTTCCGGTGGTACTGACTAACAATTATCAGTCGCCCAAGGGCAACGACCAGTTTGACTGCGTATATATTGATACGTATGAAGGCATCCGCATGGCCTGCGCCCACTTTATCAAAAAGGGCCACAGGCGTATTGGTTACATCGGCGGCAACACGGCGGTGCAGACGGGCAGGGAGAGGTTTTTGGGGTTTGTCAAGGCTATGGATGAAGGCGGTGTGCCTATCGACCAGCGGCTGCTCAAGGAAGGAAACTTCTCCAGGGAGAGCGGTGAAACGGCCATGGAGGAAATATTGCGTTCCGGGGCGTCGCCCACAGCGTTGGTGGTAGCCAACGATCTGATGGCCATCGGGGCGCTTAGGATCTGCGAAAGGGAAAAGGTAAGCGTTCCCGAAGATATTGCCATGATGGGCATGGATGATTCGGAAATGGCCTTATGCACCACACCGCA
>JAEZJP010000342.1 GCA_023415715.1 Bacillota bacterium | reverse complement strand
CGGCATGGGCATCCACGGCGAGCCCGGTATTGAAGTACGGCAAATGATGACCGCGGATGAGATAGCGGATGTGATTCTGGAAAAGCTGCTGGCGGATATGCCGCTTGATTCGGGAAGCGCCGTTTCCGTTATGGTCAACGGGCTTGGGTCAACGCCCAAGGAAGAGCTGCTGATTATCTACCGCCGCATCCATCAAATACTGACAGGTAAAGGCGTCCGAATGGTAATGCCGCATATCGGTGAGTTTGCCACTTCCATGGAGATGGCAGGCCTTTCCGTAACTGTCTTTAAGCTGGATACCGAACTGGAATCCCTTTTGCGCGCCCCTGCCAGCACGCCGTTTTACACCAATGAAAACATCTGAAAGGGGATTAGGATATGCTTAACGCGAATACGCTGAAGACTGCCATGCAAGAGATTTCCGATACGATGGCTGCCAACAGGCAGTTTCTGATTGAACTGGACCAGCGCAACGGCGATGGCGACTTGGGCATTTCCATGTCCGAGGGCTTTGCCGCCGCCTCAAAGTTTGTGTTTGAAAGCGAAGAAAACGACCTGGGTAAGCTTCTCATCGGGGCCGGTAAAGTGTTCAACGAAGCCGCGCCTTCCTCGCTTGGCACTATCATGTCCCTGTGCATGATGGGTATGGCCAGGGTATTCAAAGGCCATCAAGCCGCAGACATGTCGATGCTTGGCGAGGCGCTTACATCCGGCGTCAATAAGATCATGGAACGCGCCAACTCCAAGCCCGGTGAGAAAACCGTGCTGGACGCCCTGGACCCGGCGGCGCGCGCGATATGTGACAATGCTTCAAAGGGAACGATTCCTGCGCTGGAGGCAGCTTACAAGGCGGCCAAGGAAGGTTCGGACAGCACAGCCGCCATGAAAGCGGTGCACGGCCGTGCCGCCTATTACGGAGATAAAGCCATAGGCCTTATCGACGGCGGCTCCGTTGCCGGAATGCTTGTATTTGAAGCAATCTTAAGGGCAGCGCAGAAGATGTAACGGGCGGATGCCGGCAAGCAGCTCATCTTATGAGGTGGTCTTGCCTTCATTTGCCGGCTGTCATGCAATAAGGCAATCAAGGTGGGTAATCAGATATGGCAAAGAAAATCGTGGTGTTTGGCAGTTTTGTAGTAGATCTGACAAGCAGGACGCAGAAATTCCCCCTGCCGGGCGAGACCGTAATTGGCAGCACCTTTGTGCTTGACCCCGGTGGAAAAGGCTCCAACCAGGCAGTCGCAGCGCACCGTGCCGGCGCTGACGTAACACTTGCGACAAAGGTTGGCAAGGATGTGTTTGGCAGCGTCGCAATGAATTTTTACATAAGCGAGGGCATGAACACCGACTTCATTTTTGAAGACGCGCAAAAAGAAACCGGAACCGCCTTGATTATGGTAAATGAAAAAGAGAACCAGAATATGATACTGGTTGTCAGCGGCGCATGCGCTAATATAACAGACGCCGATATCGAAAAGGTTTCGGATAAGCTACGGAGCGCAGATATACTGCTGCTCCAGCTTGAGATCAATCTGGATGCGCTTGAGAAGGTCATACATATCGCACATGAAAGCGACACAAAGGTGATCCTGAACACTGCGCCCGCACAGATCCTGCCGGATGCGCTGTTTCAAAAGATCGACATTGTTACGCCCAACGAATCGGAAGCCAGCGTACTTACCGGCGTACATGTTGCAAATTATGAAGATGCGCGCAAGGCAGCCAAGGTCTTTCTGAAAAAGGGCGTAAAAGGTGTTGTCATCACTATGGGCAGCCACGGCGCCTATGTGACTGATGGGAAAAGCGAAGAGATGATCGAACCGATCCATGTCAATGTGGTTGATACCACCGGTGCGGGTGATGCGTTCAACGGCGGGTTTGTTATGGCGTTGGCGGAAGGAAAAGATATTTTTGAGGCTGCCCGTTATGGCAATGTAACCGGCTCGCTTGCCGTCACCAAATACGGTACGGCGCCTGCCATGCCATACAGAAGAGATATACTTGCGCTATATGACAAGATATATGGAAGGAAATAACCGCTGGGAAGATTGCAAATTGCACATGTCTCATTTTCAATTCATAAATCCGAAACATTGGTTCCCCGTCTGATGATTTTGTCAATTTCTGTCGAACATTAAATGAGGCAAAACAAGAAAAAAGGAAAAGACAGTAAGCAGGATCCGGTATCACGAATCTTTTCGCGAATTCGATACAAACGAAATCGCCGGTACAAGGAACGGTTCCCCGGGAGACACATGTCATCCCGGAACCGTTCCTTGTATCATTTATTGACTTTCTGCTGCTGTCCCTTCAAAATCCGATCTTCATGTCAACAGCCTTATGAATGGGATATAACGGTCCCCGTCGATTTTATGTGTTAGTCTATTCAATAGTCTAACTATTGACACGCTCCCTCCGCACTGCTATAATATGTTCATATCCATAGACCTGAAACTTATACTAGTGGAAAATATTAATGTGTCCAGGGCGGCGAGGGATTTTCGATGCGGGGCAAGGAGCCGGAGCGAGGCGTAGCAGCGCTACGTTGGGTTCTGCAGCCCGGCTGCCGCCAGTGGCGGCAATAAGCCGGGCGGAGGAAGCTTGCAAAACAAGCGCTGCAAGCGGCAGCGCAGCAGAGCGCCGATTGAGCAAGCCGGGTGTAAGAGCGACGCAACCCCGCGCGAAAAGCACCACCGCAACGACGCATTAATGTTTGGAATTAGTATTAACATCCGTTATTTTGAGAGGGGACTTATTGTGCGCACCTGCATCCTATCACCCTGCGGCATTTTGGGTTATGGCTTTCCGGAAAAGTCTTTTGATTTGGCCATGGCGTATAAACCCGACTTTATCGTGGTGGATGCAGGGTCTACCGACGCCGGCCCCCACAAGCTGGGCGCTGGTGTTGCCATCGTCAGCCGGATGGCTGCCAAAAAGGACCTGTCCCTTTTGTTGAAAGGCGCAAAAGCCGCGAACATTCCTTTGATCATCGGTTCCGCCGGCGGGTCCGGCGCGAGGGTGCATACGGAGTGGACGCTTGACATCATCCATGAAATCCTGCATGAATTGGATTGGCAGCCCCGCCTGGCCGTGATCTGGGCCGACATCCCCAATGCGGAGATACTTGCGGCGCAGGCGGAAGGCAAAGTCGTCAAAATGTCTCAGAATGTGCCGGACCTTACGGAAGAATCGCTTTCAAACACGAACGGCGTCGTGGCCCAGATGGGCGCGGAGCCCATATTGAAAGCGCTGGAGGCGAAAGCCCAGGTCATCGTCTGCGGCCGCGCCTACGATCCGTCGCCCTTTGCGGCGGCGGGGATCTTCCGCGGGCATGACGCGGGGCTTTCCTACCACCTTGGAAAAATACTGGAGTGCGGCGCGCTTTGCTGCGAGCCCGGCACGACGAAGGATTGCATCCTTGGCATACTCGAGGAAGACCATTTTGATGTTGTATCCGCCAATCCTGACAGGAAATGCACGCCGGTGAGCGTGGCTGCCCACACCTTTTATGAAAAGGACCATCCATACCTTTTGTACGGGCCGGGCATACTTCTGGACCTGTCCTCCTGCAGGTTTGATGACTTGGGGGAAGGAAAAGTCCGGGTATCGGGAAGCAAGCTTTATAGGCAGCCCTATACGGTAAAGATGGAAGGGGCGCGGCCGGTGGCATTCAGAACCTTTGTGATCGCCGGCATCCGCGATCCCATATTGATCGCGCAGATAGAAGACGTGGAAAAAGAAGTGGAAAAAAGCGTCCGCGCCTATTATAGAGACATTCCCGAAAAGGACTATGAGATCCGTTTTTACCACTACGGCAAGGATGGGGTGATGGGCGCACTGGAGCCGGATTCCACTTTGCCCCACGAAATCGGACTCATGTTTGAGGTGATCGCCAAAACGCAGGACCTGGCCAACGCCGTTTGCGCCTCGGTGCGTTCCACCTATTTGCATTACGGCTATCCCGGCCGTAAATCCACGGCGGGGAACCTGGCCTTCCCCTTTGCCCCCAGCGATGTGCCCTTCGGTAAGGTTTACGCCTTCTCCGTATACCATCTGCTATCGGTGGACGACCCGTGCAGGCTGTTCCCAATGGAGATTTTGGAGGCCGGAAATGACAAAGCTGTGTGATTTGGCCAAGGTATTACGAAGCAAAAACAGCGGCCCTTATGCGGTAACGCTGGACGTGCTATTTGACAGCGAAGAAGTTTACCAAAGAGTGAAGGAAAGCAGCGTTTTGACCCTTGAAAGGGTGGCGGAGCTGTACCGCATGAACGCATCCAGGATCACGCACTTCGTTTGGTTCGATGCGGGGCTTGGCGTGAAGATCACCTATTTGCGGGAAGTGGCGTCCGGCACTGTGGGAGACAGGGATGTATACGGCGCACAGCAGCACGCGCCGCTGATGGATTTACTCATTCCGTAACGGGGAGGGAGCAATTTTGACCGTCCTTCAAAAGCCAGGCCGGACTCCTGTAGGACTAAGCCAAAGCATACGCCGGCTCAGGATTGACTTAGTGCTATATGTAATGCTCCTGCCCACCCTTGCCTACTTTTTTGTGTTCCGGGTGCTTCCCATACTCAACATGCGCCTGGCGTTTTTCAACTTCAGCGGCAGGAGCGCCTGGACTTGGGCTGGAGACAAGTATTTTAAGATGATCTTTGCGTCTCCGCTTTTAAAAGACATTCTTATGAACACGCTGGTCATCAGCTTCATGAAATATGTGCTCCTGTTCCCCTTCTTTGCCCTCTTTGCCATACTCCTTTCCGAAATGCGGTTGAAGAGCCTGCGCAACGTGACCCAGGTGATAAGCTATCTTCCCCACTTTCTGTCCTGGGTGGTGATAGCAGGCATATGGATCAGCACGCTTTCCAAAACGGGAGCGGTGAATCAGCTCAGCGGCATATTCGGTGCTTCCCCTGTCGACTTTATGACCGACAAAGGCAGCATACGCTGGATTTTGTTTTATTCCGAGGGTTGGCGATCCCTGGGCTGGGATTCCATCGTCTACTTCACGGCCATCCTTTCCATCAGCCCGGCCTTGTATGAGGCTGCTGACATCGACGGCGCATCCCGGCTTCAAATCATACGCTACGTGGTGCTGCCGGCCCTCGTTACCCCCATGGTCACCATGTTCATATTGAACCTTGGCTTTTTCCTGAACGCCGGCTTTGACCAGGTTCTGAACTTCACCAACGCCGCAGTGGGCAGCCGGATCGAGATACTGGATACATACATCTATAGCATCGGCCTTGGCCAGGGCCAGTATTCCCTTGCCACTGCGGTCGGTCTAATCAAGGGCCTGTTCGGCGTGGCGCTGGTTTTGTGCACGCATTTTATCAGCAAGCGCATTACCGGCACAGGCGTGTGGTAAGGAGGTGCGATACATGAAAACAGCTTTGCGCCGCCGCATAAGCTACGGCCAGATTTTATTGAATGTCTTGATGATAGCGCTCGGGCTGACCATGATCGTGCCGCTGCTTAACATACTGGCAAGGTCTTTGTCCGATCCTGCCCTTTCCCCTCAAATGGGCGGCCTGCGCGTTTTCCCGGCCGGGTTTTCCACGATCAATTATGATATCGTGTTCAACAACAAGGTTATCGTTCCCTCGCTTATCAATTCCTGCTTCATCACCATAACGGGCACGCTCATCAACATACTGCTTACCACCTCCGCCGCCTATGTGCTCATTCAGCCCAGGCTTCTATTCAAAAAAGCAATCATGGTGTTTCTGATCGTCATGATGCTCTTTGATCCGGGCCTTGTGCCGGAATACCTGGTGGTCAAGCAGCTGGGCCTGATCGGAAGCCAGTGGTCGGTGATCCTCATCACGTCGGTCAACGTGTATTACCTCATTATCATGATGCGCTATTTCCAGGCGGTGCCGGGCGAAATGTACGAGGCGGCCAGGATAGACGGCGCAGGCCATATAAGGACGCTGTTTTCCATCGCGTTCCCCCTGGCCAAGGCCGGCATCGCCACCATTGCCATGTTTTATGCGGTCATCCGCTGGAACGAGTATTTCAAGGCCAGCATTTACCTGACGGAGCAAAGCAAAACCACGCTACAGGTGATTTTGCGGCAGTTTGTGGTGTTGGGTGATAATGCCACATTGATCGGCTTTCAAAACATGATGGACTACAACGAACTGGCCCGGGTGGATTACACCGCCCTGAAAGCAGCCACCATTGTGGTAGCCATCCTGCCCATACTGTGCATCTATCCGCTGGTTTTGAAATTCTACACCAAGGATGTGCTGGCCGGCAGCGTGAAAGGGTAACAGAGAAATTATTGGCAGGAACGCCTGCCGGTAAAATAAAGGAGGATACCTATCATGAAGAAACTGGTCGCCGTATTCCTTTGCGTCCTGATGCTAAGCGGCACGATCGCTTTGGCAGACGGCATCGGAACCAAAGAGAAACCCGTCACCGTGAACTGGATGAACAAGGATGTGACCACCGAGGACAAGGATGCCGTGGCCGTACTGGATGCCATTGAAAAAGGCATGGCCGCCCAGGGCAACTATGTGGACCTGGTGCTGTTAAATCCCCCGGCCGGCAAGTATGTTGAGGTTACGCCCCTTGCCTTCCGCACGGGCGAGATCAATCCCGACCTCCTGTTCTTCCAGGGCAACACCGACGGCCCCATCGCCGCCGAAAACCTGCTGGAGAACCTGACCCCCTATGTGGAAGGCTCCACCTACGTAAAAGCGCTACTGGGCGAGCATAACAAGGCGCGTTTAGCAAGCTCTCCCTACCTGCTCTGGCTCGCCCCCGCCAAATACTCAGCGCCGGTGATCCGCCAGGATGTCTTGAAAAAAGCTACCAGTGCCGACGCGTTCCTTGCCGATCCCACGCCTGACAATTACTACAAACTTTTGAAGGAACTGAAGGACAACGGCACTGTGAAGATGGGCATCACCGCGGACGGCGGCCTGGCCCGTTTAGACAGCATCTTCAACCATGCCTTCGGCGTGACCTCCACCATTATGAACGTGGACGGGAAATGGGTCTATTCCATGGTCACGGAGCAAGAAAAGAACAAGCTTGCCTTCTATGCCAAGCTGTACGCCGATGGCATACTGGACCCCGACTACATCACAAAGGCATGGGATACCATGGAGCAGGCCTTCTATGACGGCGACGCAGCTTTGATCGCCGGCACCGCGGGCGACGTGATCCAGGTGTACAACACCAAAATGGTTTCCCTCCACGGCCCGGAATCCGAACTTGTGGCGCTGCCCCCGGCCAAGGGCGAAAGCTTTGCCTATGCCTCCATCGATGTGACCAAGGAAGAGCGCGGCTTCTCCATCAATGCCACCAGCAGCGAGGAAGTCAAGAAAGCCGCCTTTGCCGTGCTGGAGTACATGGCCAGCCCCGAGGGCCGCATGCTGGATAAGCTGGGCGTGGAAGGCATCCACTACACCTTAAAGGACAACGCCGTGACCTTTACCGACGCCTGGGGCGGCTATTGGGCCCGCTTCTTCCCCACTGTGAGCGGCCTGCCCGAAAACCTTACCTGTACAACGCCGGTTTTGAGCAAGCCCGCCGCCGATTCTCTGGCTCTTGGCCAGAAGTATTACGCCCAGGACATCAACGTAATCCTGCCGGAAGAGCTTGCCCCCCTGTACAGCGCGGTAAAATCCATTTATACTGAATATGCCAATGAAATCGTACGCGGCGTGCGCCCCATCGACGATTTTAACGAGATGGTGACCAAGATCAATGAAGCCGGCGGAACACAGCTCAGCGAGTACTTTGCGACGGTGCTGAAGTAATTGATTCTCCGAAAGCGGGCGCGGATTCCGCGCCCGCTGAATCTAATAAGCAAAGAGCACCATAAACCAAGCTTCACCCGTATGTCATCCTGAGGGCCTCGCCCGAAGGATCTTTTGCAGCAAACAATGTCCCCAGTGCAAGATCCTTCGGGCGGAGCCCTCAGGATGACATGCCGCGGAGGGGGAGGAAGCAGGATAGGCGAACGTATGATACTATCCTGAAAACAGCTAAATACGCCTTGTTAGGATCTCCTTCAGTCGCTGCGGCGACAGCTCCCTCAAGAGGGAGCCTTTTGGAGAGCCTCCCTCTTGAGGCCCGCAGGCGGCTGAAGGAGTAAATAGGATGTCATTTTAATCGTTTGGGTGATAGAGGGAACGTTTCAATGAACAATGAAAAGTATCAATATGTTTTATAAGGAGACCGCTATGCTGCCCATGGAGTATCTACAAAAGGTATACGCCGGGTTCCTGGGAAAGAACATCGGCATTCGTCTTGGCGCGCCGGTGGAGCCCGAATTCTGGAGCTATGAACGGATTAAGCAGGTCTATGGCGACATCCGGGGCTATATAAAGGATTTCCGCCATTTTGCGGCGGACGACGACGCCAACGGCCCCGTATTCTTTTTGCGGGCTCTGAATGATACCCTCGGGCGGGAGCCCACCCCCCAGGCGGTGGCCGAGGCCTGGCTGAATTATGCAAGGGAGGGCGTGGGCCTGTATTGGTGGGGCGGCTATGGCGTAAGCACCGAGCACACCGCCTACTTAAACCTTAAAAACGGCATCCCAGCGCCGGAGTCCGGCTCCATGAAACAAAACGGAAAGACCGCGGCGGAGCAGATCGGCGGGCAGATTTTTATCGACACCTGGGGCCTGGTTGCCCCCTGTGATCCTGACAGGGCGGCCAGGTACGCTGTAACTGCGGCCAGCGTATCCCACGACGGGGAGGCGCTTCACGGCGCGGCCTTCATTGCGGCCTGCATTTCCGAAGCATTTCAAACAAGCCACATTCCAACCGTGGTGGAAACGGCTTTGGCCCTTATACCTTCCGACTGCCTGTATGGACAGGTGGTACGGGCCGTGCGGGATTTCTATAATCAAAACCCGTCTGACTGGCGGGCCTGCATGATGATGCTCAAAAACGACTGGGGTTACGATAAATACCCCGGCGCATGCCACGTGATCCCCAACGCCGGGGTCTGTGCGCTTTCCCTATATTACGGCGGTGGCGATTTTGCCCGCACGGTAGAGATCGCCACCATGTGCTCCTGGGATACGGACTGCAACGCCGGAAATGTGGGCACAATCCTGGGCGTCGCCTGCGGCCTTTCCGGATTGCCTTCCCATTACCGCGATCCCATTGGCGATGAGATCGTGCTTTCCGGTATTTCCGGATACCTGAACAGCCTGGACATCCCCACCTATGCCAAAGAACTGGCTGCCTGGAGGTACCGGCTGCGGGGAGAGGCGGTCCCGGATGAAATAAAGCCTGTCCCGGATGGCGAAATTGCCTTTGATTTTCTATTGCCTGGCTCCACCCACAGCCTGAAGTACAGGGGCGGAAACTTTGCCGCGCTTCGCCGGGCGCAGGACCAAAACGCGCTGGAGCTTTTGCTGGACGGCATGGTAAGGGGGCAGGGCGCCCGGGTTACCTATACATCGCTTTGGCGGCGCGGCGACTTTGACGACGAGCGCTACATGCC
>JAEZJP010000271.1 GCA_023415715.1 Bacillota bacterium | reverse complement strand
AGCGGAGCGCAGCACCGCGACGATTGAGCCAGATGGGAACTCACAGATCGCCCCTACAGCTTTCAGTCAAAGATGAATTGATTTGCCAAGCAACCAGGCCCCCGGCAGGGAAGCTGACTTGCATACTTAACTTCTGTAGTCGAAAGTCCACTAATCAATTAGCCCGCGAATTCTTGAAATGGCCTCTATCCCGTCAATCATGCCCTGGCACAGCTTTTGCTGGTATTCGGGCAGGGAAAGCAAAAGGTCATCCTGCGGGGTAGTCATATATCCCATTTCGATCAGGAAAACAGGCATTTTACACCAGTTGCTGCCCACATACGTATCCGTCTGGCCGACGCCCACCGGCTTTGCGCCGGTTGACTTGGCCATGCAGTCAAGGAGCGTTTGTCCCCACATTTTGTATGTTTGGGGCTCGGCCACCGCACGGGCATAATCGGAACCAAGCGGGGTATACACCACAATGCCCCGGTTCGTTTTGTTTTTGTTGGCATTGGCATGCAGCCTTAAGCAGATATCGGCGTTTGCGTCATTGGCGGTTTGCGCCCGTTCAAGATTGGTAACGGCCTTTTCCATGGTATCACGCGTCATAACAACCTGGGCGCCTTGCTCAAGAAGCATGTCCCGCAATTGCAGGCCGATTTCAAGTACAACGACAGCTTCCCTGCGCCTTGTGACTATGCCTTCCGCCATGCCGAACACGACGGCCTTCGTTCCCTTGAGCCCGGGCCCTACCGGCTCTATGCCTCCAGGGCTGTTAAGCTGATGGCCCGGATCGATGCATATGGTCAGGCCGGCGAGAGGGCCATCTGGATTTGGCTTGGCGGCAGGCGTAGCTGTGGGGTACTTTGTTTGGACTTTGAAGGAATCAAGCTTGCTTCCGGTTAGTGAAAGGATGTTGATTGTCACATTGTTTCCGGCATAGGTGAGGGGAAGAGCGACATCACCTTGAAATGTACCGTTTTCTCCCTTGAAAAGGACCGTTCCGGACTCCATGGAGCTTCTGTAGCCGATTTGTACATATTCCTGGCCATTTGCAATAAAAGAAAGGCTTAGGGCATGGTCAAGAGGCTCATACGCAAAACCGCTGATCCTGGCGGCGGAGAGGCCGGTACAGGGGAAAACAAGAACAAGCACCAGGAGGAGTAAGATCCGCTTTTTCATAGAACGCATTATTCTCCTTCGTAATAGGCTGCTTCATCTGTCTTTTTGAAAAACGCGGCGTAATGGCCGTGAGCCAGGACGCCAACCTTGCCTGAATCGGGATAAAATGCGATATCCGTGTCGCTGGCTATGTCCACATCCAGGTACGTAAGCATTTCCGTCTCCGAGGAATTGGTGATTTTGTGGGCGCCTTTTTCGTAAGGCGGGCAGATCACCACATCCCCGGCCTGCATGAATCTATCGCCTTCCGGTGTTTTCAGCGTACCGTGCCCGCTGATGATGTAGAAGACTTCCGTTGTATTGGTGTGGTAATGGTACGGGTAGTTGGACTTTTGAGGCGGGATTTCATAAAATGCCACCACGCAGCCGTTCCCACTGCCGCCCATTGCCAGATGCTTGAAATACTCATAGGGCTCATGCTCCTGCCGGTGGGTCGCGGGAAGATGGTTCATGCTTGTGATGAGAATGCTATCCTGACGCATGTTTTTCCCTCCAACCTTGGTGCGTAATGGCCACCCTATATCCTTAAGCAGCCAAACGCATTACTTTTTGCGGCACGGGATGTAATAATCGAGTATGATCTGCCCTTTTTCATCCGGTGTTGTGAACCTGGGGCAATTGTACAGTTCCATGCACCAAGTAAAACCTTCGTTTGTATATCCCTTTTCTTCCATCGCTTTGTTCGTGTATTCATGGGCCGGCATGCATACATCCTGGGTGTTATCGCCCTGAATCCAGCCAACCGCGGCGCTGGAAGATGCAATGGAACGCGAAACAAAACCACCCTCCGGCAAGGGGCAGCCTGGCTTCATCATCATGCCGCAAATATAGATGAAAGTATTGTCGCTTCCCTGCCAGTCGGTCATGAAGCCGACGTAATCGGGACAAAGAACCCAATCCTTTTGCGCTTCCAGCGCGGCAAATGTTCCATCGGCAAAGCAGGCGTCCCAGAAAGCGGGGATGGGGTTTACCTTACCCATTTCCACCCTGATCTCTTTGCCTGCAATACACCATTCGCCCAGTTCCTTGATTTCCAAATGAATCAGCTTTGACAAGTTTTTCTTCCTCCTTCATCTTTTGCAAATGTGCTCATGATTTACCGTATAAGCTTAACGATTTGGCTTTTCAGTTGGTCAACCATGCTTTTTAATTCCTCGGCGGACGGTTTCTTGGATTCGTGATACATTTCCTCCGGCGGAAGGAGCCAAACGGGTCCGCGCCTTGGCGTGTCGCCTGTATTTCTTGGGAACAGATGCCAGTGGATATGGCTGTCGCCATTGCCCAGCACTTCATAATTCAGCTTTTCGGGGTGAAAGGTTTCGTATACCGCTTTGGATACCAGTACCATTTCTTCAAGATGCTTATTCCTGAAGGCTTCGGGCAACTGGAAAAGCTCGCTGCAATGCTCCTTGCACAAAAACAGCGTGTAACCGCGAAAGTGTTGGTGATCACCCAGAACCACATAGCCGGTTTCCAGTTCCGCCACAAAATACGGATTTTTTCCCTCGCGGATGAGCTGTATCCGCTCGCATATAAGGCAGGACATGCGTATTTCCCCCTGTCAACAAACTGGTGTTTTTTCAACTGCAAAAGTTACGGGAAACAAGCAAACGCAAACTACCGACCTGTTGATTACCAATTTATTTAGTGTTTGTAAGTGTTTCAAATTGCAGTTTGCTATTGAACTTCCATGCCGGGATCCTGGTTGCTTGGCAAGTCTATTCATCTTTGCCTGAACACCGTAGGGGCGATTTGCAATCGACCGCATGTTGCGGTCAGGATTTGCCACTTGGCGGGCGATTGGAAATCGCCCCTACGGTGTTGATTGACTGTTGACTTCACTTACGGAGGTCTTGATTACAAGGCAAACCCACAAGCATTTTGTAACTACCGTAGTTGCTGTAGTACTAAGTTTGCTGCGCCAACCATTCGCTCTTCAGCAGCCGGTAAATGACCCTGTCCTTGAGCTTCCCGTCGTGCCACACGAGCTGTTTGAATTCCGCTTCCTTGATAAAGCCGCACTTTTGCATGACCCGCTCGGAGCCCGTGTTTTCCTTCAGGCAGCCTACGGACATGCGGTAAACGCCGTCATCCATGAACGCAAAGCGCATAAGTTCCTTAACCGCCTCGGAGGTATACCCCTGATTCCAGAAGCGGGGATAGGTGAAGTAGCCCAGTTCGGCCAGTTTGCCCAAAGGTGTAAAGGTGCTTACCGTATACCCGATCTCGCCAATATGGCTGCCTGTGCGCTTGTCCTCCATGCGAAGGAATACATGCGCCCTATTACCGATGCCGATTTCTTTCATAGCGAATTGCAGGTTTGATTCCGATTCGGCCATAGTTCTTGTTTGCAGATCCTGAAGGTAATACATGGCCTTTTCATCAGAAAAAAGAGCATGGTGTGTTGGAAGGTCGGAAGGATAATGTTCCCTTAGAATCATGCGTTCCGTATCAAGCCGAATAAAACCGGGCCGTTCAGTTTCCGGGCTGCCGCTCATAACATACCTTTCATTATGCTTACCACCAGCAGGATACCGGCTTTTGCTGCAGTATGCACCGTTTGCTCAAGCCACTCCATTGATGATTCTCCGCACACAAGAAAGCTGCATTTATCATACATGATTTTATGGCAATTTGCACGCATTTTTTGGTGTGCTTTCTTGTGATTTCCAATGCCGTCTGGCAATCCGTGATCCATCATGATACAATAGCGGAAAAGGGAGAGGGGAGAGGGTGGCATGGTTTTGGAGAATATGGAGGTATACGTGCATATCCCCTTTTGCAAACGCAAGTGCCTTTATTGCGATTTTGCTTCCTGCGCCGGGCGTGAGGATTCCATGGAACACTATTGCCGGGCCTTGATGAAAGAAATACGGCTGCGTGCCAATGAACTGGGTCATGTGCCCGTCCTTACAGCGTATATTGGCGGCGGTACGCCGTCTATGCTTCCCCCGGAACTTCTTGCGCAGGTGCTGGATTGCCTGTTTGACGCCTTTCCGCAGGTAAAAAACGCAGAGGTCACCTGCGAAGCAAACCCCGGCACGCTCACGGAAGATTTTTTGCATATGCTGCGTACCCATCAGGTGAACCGGCTTTCGCTGGGGGCGCAGGCCAGGCAGAGAACGCTTTTGCACGCGCTGGGGCGCATACATTGCTGGGAAGAAGTGGAGGAGTCCGTGTTGATGGCCCGGCAGGCAGGCTTTGAGAACCTGAACATTGACCTGATGTTCGGTTTGCCTTTACAAACGCGGGAGGAATGGCGGGAGACGCTTAAATCGGCATTGGAGCTTCACCCGGAGCATATTTCCTGCTACGGCATGATCCTGGAGGAAGGAACGGTCCTTTACGAGCAGGCGGCAAAAGGACAGCTTCAACTGCCGGATGAAGATGCGGAGCGGGGGATGTATGATGACGCTCTTCGCTTTTTAATGAAAGCAGGGCTTAAGCCCTATGAGATATCAAACTTTACAAAGCCTGACCGGGAATGCCGCCATAACCTGGGCTATTGGCAGGGAGCGAACTACCTGGGCCTGGGCGCGGCAGCCCACAGCCGGCTTGACTGCGATCCTGAAATGGGTGCCTATAAGCGCTTTGGCAATACCCGGAATTTGGAGGAGTATTTGAGGAGCATGGATCTTAGCGTTATTCCCGTGGAGGAATGCAGGGCAATCCCAAATCGGGAGGCGGAGTTTGAAACGCTGATGCTGGGGCTGAGGGTGATAATGGGCTTGAAGGAAGCGAATTTCCTTCGCCGTCACGGGCGCACGCTTCAGGAAGCCTTCGGCAATAAAATCAGCCCCCTGGTTGACAGGGGACTGCTGGAATATGATGACGGCTGCTTGCGGCTGACACGCCGGGGCATGGATGTGCAAAATGCTGTTCTGGTGGAGCTGATGGACTGAAAGAGATATCCTTTACGCCGCACTTTTTTTGCGCAGGACGGCCCCTATGACGATGCCGGCTGCACCGATCACCGTCAGCAGCACACGGTTGCGGACAAGAGCCAACTGAAAGGATTGGCTGGCGGTGAGCGTGCTGCCACCTCCAAATGCGTTGAATGTATCGATGGCCCAGTCTGTATATTCACCGGGGAGTTCGTTGGAGGAAAGCGTAATGAAACCGTAAATACCCAAAGCCAATACCACAATGCCGGCCAGAATAAGTAGAAGCCCAAAACCTTTCATGAGAATTCTCCTTTCTTTATGCCGTTTCTCCCAGTTACACCATACACGCATTCACTATAATGTGGATTTCTACAATTGTCAACATTTTCCGCTATTCCCGTTGTATCCCATACCGGCGAGGAGATATGCCCGGATAGGGACGAATCGGTTATAGCGGCGTTTTTTCATGCATAGAATTTGGCATTCCCGGCTAAAGGAGGCGGCGGCATGCGCCTTGCGGCCCTCATCTGCCTGGTGCTTGCGCTGGCTTTCGCGCTGATTGCAACCGATTCAAATGCGCCGGCCAACTCCGCGTCTGCAGCACCGCAGGAAAAATGGATACACATTGATCTGAACAGAAAGGCGCTGACACTGTACGAAGGAACGAAGGTATTGAAGACATACGCCATTGCATCCGGAACGGCCGACAACCCGTCACCCATTGGCACCTGGCGGGTCATCAGCCGCTTTTCCAGCAAGATGTCAGGCTTTGGTACCCGGTTCCTGAGGCTGAATGTGCCCTGGGGGATATTTGGCATTCACGGAACCAACAAGCCTGGCTCCATAGGCACCAACGCATCTCACGGCTGTATCCGCATGCACGTCAAATCGGCGGAGGAACTGTACAGTCTTGTACCCGACGGCACGAAAGTCGTCATTGAGGGCGGACCATATGGCGCATTGGACAGCTACTTGCCCGTGCTCGTACCCGGAGAACGCTCCAGCCATGTTCGGGAGGTGCAGCAGCGCTTAAAAAGCCTGGGCTTTTTAACCGGTAATCCGGACGGCGTGTACGGCGCCGGCACCAGCCGGGCGGTCTTGCAGGCCCGGGAGGTCTATAAGCTGCCGAAAGTGGATAGGGTCGACGATGCACTGTACGATGCATTGGGGATCATTCTGTTTGAGTAAAGAAGGTATAACCTCCACGGAAAAAACATAGGGATTGTCGGAGGGATGACCATGGACTGGAAGGAAGCGGCTGCCTATCTGGGAGCCTGCTTACCGGAAAAACTGGCGCATGCATTGGAGAAAGCAGGACCGCTCCGGGAGATACGCATCCGGGCGGATCAGGCGGCAAGCCTGAAAACGGAGGGAGGCTTCGAAAGGACATCTTACGTACCCAATGGGGAACAGGTAACGGAGATGGCCGAGGCGCTGTGCGAGCATGCGCTGTATGCCAG
>JAEZJP010000064.1 GCA_023415715.1 Bacillota bacterium | reverse complement strand
GCCTTCGGCCATACGCGTAAGCACAAGATCCCTGTCTTTGGCCGCCTTTTCCTGCAGACTCGTTTCCAATACAGCTCTGGCTTCGTTGCCGTTTGGGAAGGGCTTGCCGGAATAAAGCGTATACGTTTGTGTCATGACCTGGCCCATCTCAAGTACACTGCGGACGACAGGGCTCTTTGCGGCAGCGTCGATGCTTTCCGGTGACATATCCCCGGAAGCCGCCTTTTTGACAGGAAGATAGCCGGAAGCGCCGCAAAAAATCTCATTCGGTTTACTGCCGGTGAACCATTTGAGGAAAGTGACGGCCGCCTCTTCTTTTTGGGGATTGGACTTTGAAACGGCCATCCCTGCGCCTTGCTGTACGGCAAAGGGCTTGGTTCCCTCAAAATTAGGAGCAGGAAAAACCTTGGCCTCAATGGGGTAGGTGCTGCCGTCAGCAAGCGTGACTTCCGCAGGGAAAAAGGCGGCGCTTGATGTGGAACCTACAAACGCTATCAGGTCGCCCGTTTTTACGTCATCGGAACGGAATCTGCCGAATGAAGCAAAATAGCCGTTGATATAAGGAATGTAGTACTGATTCCACAGACGGTGCATGATTGTCATATCCGCATGCAATACAACATTGCCGTCCGCGGAAGTGAACAGTTCCTTTCCCAGTTGGGCACAGCCAGTCAGCAAGTAATTGGCCATGGCGTCCCGCCCGAAGAACGCCTTGCCGTCATCCGGAGCTTCCGTCAGGCTGTCCGTCCAGCGGTAATACGCTTCCGCCTGGCGCACAATGCCTTCCCAGGTGGCAAGGTCCGATTCAAGCGCACCTGTTGCTGCTGCAAAACGCTGCCAGTCCGTGAGATTCAGAATCAATACTTCCGTTGCCTTGGCAATGGGGAAAATGTACAGGCTGCCATCATTGTTGAGGTCACCTTCTTTGAGGTAACACTCCAGATATTCAGCCTTTTCCTCATCGGTCAGGTAGGCGCCAATATCCGCCACCATGTTTTGCATGGACGCCATATATACCGTATCGGAATAGGCTGCAAACACATCCGGAGCTTCCTGGGCACCTACCTTATGCGCCAGCGCGTCCAAAGTCTTTTGTGCAAGTTCGCTGATGGAGCCCTGGTTGACGGCTTCGACAACAATGTTTTTTTCTACGCCAACCGTTTCGTTGAACTGTGAAACAAGCTGATCAAAAAGCTGCTTTTGCACACCATTGTAGTAATGCCAAATGAGGATGGCGGTAGGGCTGCTCCTGTCTAAAGTCGGCGTGGGAGCAGAGCAGGAGGCGGTTGTGAACGAAACGAGTATGCACATGACCGCCAACAATAATTTTTTCACGCCTTTTTTCATGTTGGGCTCCTTTTGTAACGGAATAAAACGAATTATGCCTGATAAAAGATATTAACCGCTATATTAGCATTATTATAGCAATTGTTTCCAGCCTAATCAAGATGTACGGCTATAAATAGTAGTATACAGTAATTTGCACAGGTGGTTTTTTACACCAGAATTACCCTGTATTTTTGCAGCCAGTAATCCAATTGCAAAAAGAAAGCGATGGTTTGAGGCCTGTTCATCAACTGTCCATACCACGGCCAGGGCTGTTGATCGGTGAGCAGCTTTTGAAGGCTTTCTTTTTTAACTAACCGGAAGATAGGTGCATCCTCACGTTCCAGCAGTTCTGTAAGCAGCTTGGAAACGGCCGCCTCGTAAGCTGGATGATGCGTCTTGGGGTAGGGGCTCTTCTTGCGCCATAGGACTTCTGGAGGCAGAACATCCGCCATGGCCTTGCGCAGGAGGCTTTTCTCCACGCCGTTTTCATACTTTATCTCCCAGGGCACAGAATACAAATATTCTGCAATGCGGTAATCACAATAGGGAACGCGCACCTCCAGGCCGCTGTACATGCTCATTCTGTCTTTGCGGTCCAATAGTACCTGCATAAACCAATCCAGGTTCAGCTTCATCATTTCCTTCATCCGTGCTTCCCCGGGAGAAGTTCCAGGCATCTTGGAAGCCCGGGCGCATGTCTTTTCATACCTTGCCTGCACATACCGTTCCGCTGGGAAATCAGACGCAAAGTCGTCATGCAGGAAACTGATCCTGTAGGCGGTTGACTGTGCCCAGGGGAAACCGTTTCTTAACCTAACATCGGGATCCGTATACCATGGATACCCGCCGAAGATTTCATCGGCACACTCGCCGGACAAGGCCACCGTGCCCTGCTTTTTAATTTCTTGGCAGAACAGCAAAAGCGAAGCATCCACATCCGCCATGCCGGGCAGGTCCCTTGCATCAACGGCTTCGAACAGCGCTTGCGTAAGTTCCGGTGTATCCACCAACACGTTGTGGTGCACAGCCATAAGCGCATCATTCATCAGGCTGATGTATCTTTCGTCGCTGTTTGGCTGAAACTTTCCCGCGTGAAAGTACTTTTCATTGTCTTTGAAAGTGATGGAAAACGTATGAAGCTGTTGGCCTTTTTTTGAAAAATGCTTGTCTGCCAGAGCGGAAATAATGCTCGAATCCAACCCGCCGGACAAGAAGGTGCATACAGGCACATCGGATACAAGCTGCCTGATGATGGCATCCGTGACCAGTTCCCGTACCTTTTCCACCGTTTGCTCATAGGTGTCGGTGTGCGGCCGGTCTGTAAGCTCCCAGTAGGTTTGAATGCGCAGCCGGTTTTTGGTAAGAAGCCCGTATTGCCCGGCTTTAAGTTCCTGCACATCCTGAAAAACGCCGCAGCCCGGTGTTCTGCCTGGGCCCAGCATCATGATTTCCGCCACGCCGTTCCCATCAAGCGCAGGTTTTACCATAGGGTGGCACAAAAGTGCCTTCAGTTCTGAAGCAAACAGGAAGACGCCGTTTTTTGAGAAAAAGAAAAAAGGTTTGACGCCGATGCGGTCCCTGGCGATAAACAGTGCTTGGGCCTGTTCCTTCCATATGGCAAAAGCGAAAATTCCGTTGAACCTGTTCACGCAATCCTCGCCCCAGGCCATATACGCCTTGAGCAGCACTTCCGTATCGGAATGCCCAACAAATGTATAGCCTTCGGATGTAAGGTCTGCTCTTATCTCCTCAGTGTTGTACAGCTCTCCGTTGTACACAAGGATGTATGTTTCATCCCCTTGGGTAAAACGCATGGGCTGGCAGCCGTTTTCCAAATCGATAACCGCCAGCCGTCTATGCACAAGCCCGGCTTGCGGCGTTACGTATATGCCGTCCTGATCCGGACCGCGCCGGGCCAGAGACCTTTGCATGGCGGACAGATATTTCCCGTCATCCCGAACATCCCGGGTCCAGCTGATTTCTCCCGCGATTCCGCACATATGCTTCACCTCAAAAAAAGGGCTATTCCGCCTTCCGGGAACGCCCGTGTTCATTTTCACCATATGCCACGGGGAAAAAGATGGTGAATGAAGGCTTACGTGCTGTTCGGCATTTTGTCAAGGAAATGTTGCAGAATATGAAGAAATATGCTTCATTTGGGCGCAATTCCGGCAAGAATTGAATAAAACTTGCATGTGAACAGAATGTGAAGTATAATTTTCCCGTATGCCCGAGGAAGTATGGGAGGATAGGAGGGAGCAGCATAGGAAAAGGCGTTGTATGGAT
>JAEZJP010000056.1 GCA_023415715.1 Bacillota bacterium | reverse complement strand
AAGATGCAGGCCGAAGGCAAGATCGACATGCCGGCCCTCATCAGCGCCCAGCAGTATTACGCGCCCAACTTCAAGCACTTGGATGCCAGCGTGTTCTTCAAAGTGGCGGAGACCGGCTATTTCTTCCCCACCTCCGTAAGCGTTGCAGACTGGCTGCCCATCGTGATGGATGTTTCCACGCAGATTTTGTCCGGCGCCGTGACACCCGCGGATGGCTGTGCCCAGATCCAGACGCAGATGCAGCAGACCCTGGACAGCGGGAATTAATGAATTAATAAGCCAAACCCGCATGGTACGCAAAGCCAATACCATGCGGGTTTGTATTTACTACTACAATTACTTCAGTTACAGAAAATACGGAATATGGTTGATAGTTTATTGGTCTGCATTTACAAACAAACTGCTTTGGAAACGGAGAACGAGAGTGGGCGAAGGAGGCTTCCCCTTGAGGGGAAGCTGTCGACGAAGTCGACTGATGAGGTGTTTATGGCGCTGTTAACACCTCATCCGGCGCTTCGCGCCACCTTCCCCTCCAGGGGAAGGTTTTTTAGATTTGCCTTGCGTAACTGCTATCTTCAACTGCAGCTTTTGCAGGAAGGATAATGATCGATAAAAGCGTAACTTTTGTA
Organism: Bacillota bacterium; assembly: GCA_023415715.1. Classification (GTDB taxonomy): domain Bacteria; phylum Bacillota; class Clostridia; order Christensenellales; family Aristaeellaceae; genus JAEWAH01. Next base: position 6,775 of record JAEZJP010000056.1, on the reverse strand, counting down.
ATTGAAAAGTCACCTGCAAATGCAATTTATAACCCAACCGCCACTTCTTCTGCGAAAAGGGGAAACGGGATGACAAGACAACGCGTGGGAAAGCTCGGGCGCGGCGAGATCAAGGCCGCCTATCAGTTGATCGCGCCGCTCATGATCGGCCTGATGATTTTTTATGTGTGGGCTTTTGGCCAGAACCTGTACGACAGCTTTACCAACAAAAGCAGTTTCGGCAAGCCTGCCTTCATCGGCCTTGATAATTACATAAAGCTTTTTCAAACCCCTTATTTTTACCAGTCCCTTTTCAATACGCTGCTGTACGTTGTCATCTGCGTGCCGCTGGTGGTGGCCATTTCAGTGGTGCTGGCAACGCTTTTAAACAGCCAGGTTCGGGGAAAGGGCCTGTACCGCACGCTGGCTTTTTTGCCGGCGGTGACGCTTCCCGCAGCCGTTGCGCTGATGTGGAAGTGGCTGTTAAATTATGAGTTCGGCCTGGTCAGCGCCGCGCTGCGTGCTCTATCCTTAAACCCGGTGGCCTGGCTATCCGACCCGAATGTGGTACTTTTCGCCGTATCCATTGTGTTCGTCTGGAGCAATGTGGCCTACCAGGTGATCGTGCTGCTGGCGGGATTGCAGGGCATATCCAAAAGCTATTATGAGGCTGCCAGGATCGACGGCGCCGGCAGCATGAACCAGTTCTTTTTCATCACACTGCCGCTTTTGACGCCCTCTATTTTCTTTGTGACGGTGACGACCATTATCAATGTGTTCCAGATTTTCGACATCATCTATTTGATTATTCCACAGTACAGCAGCGGGACCGCCGCTTCCCGCTCCCTGGCCACATATTTCTTTGAAGAGGCGTTTATCAAATTCCACAAGGGGTTTGGCGCTTCCATTTCCATGGTCCTGTTTGTTTTGATCCTGCTGATAACGCTTGTGCAAATGAAACTGCAAAAGAGGTGGGTCCATTATGACGAGTAATGTACGGCCCATTTACCGCGGGGCAAGCCGCCCGGCCTTTCATAACCGGCAGTGGCCCCTGCATATCGTGCTGATCCTTGCTTCCATCATCACCATCGGCCCGTTTCTATGGATGCTTTTGACGTCTTTCAAAACATTTGAGGAAAGCGTGCTGATCCCGCCAACGCTTTTGCCCGCCGCCTGGAACCTTGATAATTACCGCATTGTGGTAGATAAGTTCCCCTTCCCGCTCTTCTACCTGAACACGTTTGCCATGGTGGCCATGTCCATTATCGGGCAGCTGGTTATTTGCTCCATGGCGGCCTATGCCTTTGCCAGATTGACGTTTCCCGGCAGGAACGTGCTATTCACCCTGTGCCTGGCCCTTTTGATGGTGCCGGGGCAAATCTTCCTGGTGCCGCATTACGACATCATGGTCAGGCTGAAGCTCACCGATACCGTTACCGCGCTATGGCTGCCAAAGATATTCAGCGCATTTGGCACCTTTATGCTCAGGCAGTTCTTCATGGGCCAGCCAAAATCCCTGGACGAGGCGGCCAAGATTGACGGATGCAACTATTTCGGCATATACTTTCGCATCCTTCTTCCGCTGATCAAGCCTGCGCTTGTTTCCCTGGCGATCCTCACGGCGCTTTCCGCGTTCAAAGACCTTATGTGGCCGCTGATCGTAAACAATTCCATGACAAAGATGACGCTGTCCGCAGGGCTGGCCATGCTCATCGGCGAACATACCACCTATTATCCCCAGGTAATGGCCGGCAGCGCATTGGCCATATGGCCGATGATACTGCTGTTTCTTTTGTTCCAGCGCCAATTCATTGAAGGAATCGTCATGACCGGCATCAAGTAAGGAGGATTCCCCGCATGGTAGATCTGCTGGCAGTCTGCGCGCACCCGGACGATCTGGAAGTGTGCGCGGGTGGCATTTTCATCAAAGCAAAAAAGGAAGGCAAAAAAACAGGCCTGATCATCATGACCCGCGGGGAAGCCGGCGGGCATGCAGATATGAAGACCAGGCTTAACGAGGCCAACGAAGGCGCGCGCCTTATGGGGATCGATTATTTCGCACAATTGGAATTTCCCGATGCCGGGCTTTTTTTAACAAAGGAAACGGTGGAAAAGGTAGCCCCGCACATTCGCGCCTGCTCGCCAAGGCTTATTTTTACGCTGCATCCGGATGATTACCACCCCGACCATGTGGCGGTTTCGCACATAGCAGAGTCTGCTGCGTTTGTGGCCGGGCTGAACAAGTATTCAGGTGATGGAAGCGACTGGCACTATGACGGCATCGTCTATTTCAGCGCCGATTTCAAAACCAATCCCAAGCGCCCGGACCTATTGGTGGATATTACAGAGGAGGCGGAACAAAAGCGCCTGGCCTGCGTGGCGCACGCTTCGCAAAATGTGGAGGGTTTTGCCATGAACATGGCCAGGCGCAATGGAGAATTAGCCGGCGTTCCTTATGCGGAAGGCCTTTATTTGAAACAAAGTTTGCTTCTGCATTCGCTGAGCAGCTTCTTTTAGGAACAGAATTTAAGGGATGGAAATCTATTGCGGACGGGATATGGAAGGCAGGTTGCCCAGGTTGTTGCCTTCTTTGTCATCCGGCAAAGATTTCAGGTATTCGTTTCCCTTTCTTGTGGCAATGCCTACGCCCAGTATGCCGCCCTCACGGGCCAGGCGTACGCCTTCTTCCTTGCTTAAAACGCTGCCGTCCGATAGCTGATAGCCGGCAATGCGCCCGCCCTCCTTGACCAGGGCTGTGATCCGCTTGGCGTCCGCATTGGGCTTGGGTATATCCTGCAAAGCCATCATCGGCAGCTTCGACAAATTGGGATTCATTTGAGGCATGCAAACCAACCCTCCTCATATTTGCTTTCAACAGTAAAGCCTGTTTCAAAAATAGTTTTCCTGCAGGGAAGAATACTATTCCGCATACCATACTCCCGGTAACGTTTACCTGTTATCCACTTTCTCCGGATACATATCATGCGTATGCAGCCTGTTTTTTGCGACCTCCGGCCATTCGGTCCCCTTTTTTCCATAGTTGCAGTATGGATCGATAGAGATGCCGCCTCTTGGTGTAAACTTGCCCCATACTTCAATGTATTTTGGGTCCAGCAGCGCAGTCAGGTCTTTCATGATTTTGTTGATGCAGTCCTCATGAAAATCGCCGTGATTCCGAAAGCTGAACAAGTAAAGCTTGAGCGACTTGCTCTCCACCATATATTCATCCGGCACATAGGAAATATATATGGTCGCAAAATCAGGCTGGCCGGTGATGGGGCACAGACTTGTAAATTCGGGACAGTTGAATTTCACAAAATAATCATTGTCCGTATGTTTGTTGCTGAACCGTTCCAGAATGCCGGGGTTGTAATCGAAATCGTATCTTGTATCCTTTTTGCCAAGCAGGGAAACACCTTCGACATGCTTTACATCGCTGCCCATATTTTCACCTCATATTTTTTTGAGCGGCTTTTCCAAATAGGTGAGCAGTATTACGCCTGCAATGCCAGGAAGTATCTGCCCAACTCCGATGCTTATTGCCAATGCTGTGTACGGAACCTGGATCACGGATGAAATAAAAGCGGGGACAACAAGGGAAGGTATGAGCAAAATAGGCAGCGCCACAAGATATTTCGATATTTTGCGAAGAAAATAGCAGGCTGCCGAGGTGAGTATCCCGGCAATCAGTCCTCCCAAGACATCCGGCAGGAAGAATTGGCCGAAAAGGAAATTGCTCAGGGAATTTGCAAGGCCAAGCGGTATGATGAGATATGGGTGAATAGCGGCCAGCGCATATATGCCGGTGGCTATTCTGATCTGATACTGCCCGAAAGCAAAACTTTGTGTAAAGTACATGACAATTACGTAAATTGCCATCACCAGACCGGAAACCGCAAGCCTCCGAAGGTGAAACGAATGGTTGACAGGGTCTTTTTTCATTACATTTGCTCCTCTACCTATAAAATAAAAAAGAGCGCCTACGCGCTCTCATGAAAAACATGCTGCCAAATTGACAGTAAAGCCCGTAGTTTTGTTTAAAGACAGGATGGTCACGAACTGTCTTATACAATTGGTGTGATTGTAGCATAATGCAGCTGGCAGGTCAATGCTTGGGCTTATTTTCCTGATAACGCCAAGCTTTAAAAAACGGCATTGACAAGCGGTTATGTTTGTGGTAATCTCATTAAAATTTTATAGGAAACCGTTGATGCGGAGATAACGGTGATCATGCTCTTACAGAGAGCCCGCGTTGCTGAGAATCGGGCAGAAAACAAGTCATCAAATGGACCGCAGAGGGCGCAGTGAAAGGCGAAAGCCAAGTATTCTGCGACGTGCAGGCATACGTCAGTTGCCGGGGATATGATAGTATCCTGCTCAAGAGCACGGTCATAATACCGTGAATCAAGGTGGCACCGCGAGTATAAAGCTCGTCCTTGACAGTAATGTCAGGGATGGGCTTTTTTGTTACCTTCCTAAAAAAACATTCGGGAAAGGCGGGACCAAAGCATGGTAAAACCGACGCTGACGGAGGCAAAAAAGCTGGCCGGAACGGGAGAATTTACAATTCTGCCGCTAAGCATGGAGCTCTATTCCGACAGCACCACACCCATTACGGTGCTGCGCAGGCTGAAAAATGTTAGCTCCCACTGCTATATGCTGGAGTCTGTGGAAAACAGGGAAAGGTGGGGGCGCTATACGTTCCTGGGGTTTAATCCCCAAATGGAACTGACTTGCACAAACGGAAAGGCGGCGGTCCGCACAGGCGCCTCAACCGTGCCAATAGCAGGGCACCCCAGCGATATGATCCGCAAGGTGCTTGATGATTACCGCAGCCCCCGCTTAAACGGCCTGCCTCCCTTTACCGGCGGCCTGGTGGGCTATTTTTCCTACGACTATATCAAGTATACGGAGCCCTCCCTTATCTTGGACGCGGAGGATGGGGAGGGTTTCAAGGACGTTGACCTGATGCTGTTTGACAAGGTGATCGCCTTTGACAATTTCCGCGGCAAGATCATCCTGATTGTCAATATCAGATGCGAAGACATCGAAACGGAATACAGCCGCGGAGAAATGGAACTGAAAACCATGAAGCGGCTCATTTTAAGCGGCGCTATCAAAAAAGAAACGCCAGGCAAAATGGTGTCGCCTGTCCGAACGCTGTTTGACAAGGACGGCTACTGCGAAATGGTTAGGAAAGCGAAGGAATATGTAAGCGAAGGGGATGTCTTTCAGGTGGTATTATCCAACCGGCTTGACGTTGATTTTGAGGGGAGCCTGCTGGATACCTACCGGGTATTAAGGACCACAAACCCTTCGCCCTATATGTTCTATTTCTCCAGCAATGATTTGGAAATCGCCGGCGCTTCCCCGGAAACCCTTGTCAAGCTGGAAAACGGCGTGCTGCACACCTTCCCGCTGGCGGGTACCAGGCCCCGGGGCGATACGGATGAGGAGGATAAGCAGCTTGAAAACGAGCTTAAGTCCGATGAAAAGGAATGCGCCGAGCACAACATGCTGGTGGACCTTGGCCGCAACGACATCGGGAAAATCAGCAGGTTTGGCAGCGTTACAGTGGAGCGGTATATGAGCGTCGAGCGGTTCTCCCATGTGATGCACTTGGGTTCCACCATCCGCGGCGATATAAGGCCCGGCAAGGATGCGCTGGATACTATTGAAGCGGTGCTCCCCGCCGGTACGCTTTCCGGCGCGCCAAAAATCCGCGCATGTCAGATCATCAACGAACTGGAAAACAACAAGCGCGGCATTTATGGCGGCGCCATCGGCTATATCGATTTCACGGGGAACCTGGATACCTGCATCGCCATCCGCATCGCTTTCAAAAAGAACGGCAAGGTGTTTGTGCGGTCGGGCGCCGGCATTGTGGCGGACAGCGTACCGGAAAACGAATACCAGGAATGCATCAAAAAGGCCAAGGCGGTCATGCAGGCGCTAAGCACCGCACAGGAGGGATTGGGCGATGATAGTTTTGATTGATAATTACGACAGCTTTTCCTACAACCTGTATCAGTTGGTTGGCACGGTTGATCCGGATATCCGCGTCATCCGAAATGACGAAATGACAGTGGAGCAAGTAAGGAGCCTTCACCCTACCCATATCATTCTGTCACCAGGCCCTGGGCGTCCCAAGGACGCGGGCATATGTGAGGAAGCTGCCTCGGAGCTTGGAAAAGAGATCAAGCTGCTTGGCGTTTGCCTTGGGCACCAGGCCATTTGCGAGGCCTTTGGCGCCAAGGTCTCCCACGCAAAACAGCTGATGCACGGCAAGCAGTCGGAGGTAACTTTGGACACCGCCTGTCCGCTGTTTGCGGGACTGCCTAAGTTGATCAAAGCGGGGCGTTACCATTCCCTGGCGGCCTTGCGGGATACCCTACCCGATTGCTTGACCGTTGCGGCGGAAACGGCGGACCATGAAGTAATGGCCGTTATGCACAGAGAGTACCCCATGTACGGCCTGCAATTCCATCCGGAATCCATTTTGACGCCTCAGGGGATTACGATCATCAAAAATTTTCTGAAACTATGAAAGGAGACTTTTTATGATCAAGGAAGCAACCGCAAAACTGATGGGAAGAGAAAACCTTTCTTACGGCGAGGCCATTGCCGTGATGGACGAAATCATGACCGGAATACCTTCGCAGGTTCAAATGGCGGCGTTTCTTGCGGCCCTTTCCGCCAAGGGGGAGACCATTGAGGAGATCACCGCCTGCGCCGCCGGGATGCGCGCGCATGCCACGCGGGTTTCGCACATGCTTGATCTTCTGGAAATCGTGGG